>JABEUV010000090.1 GCA_013044195.1 Elusimicrobiota bacterium
CAGCACGCGGCGCACGCTGGGGTCGTCGTCGATGGCCATCACGCGGCCGCGCTTGACCGCGGCGGCGTCCGTGATCAAGGCGCTCAGCTCCGGAAACTTGGACGCGGTTTCCCACCTCTCCTGGCCGCCGCCTTCCGGACAAACCGGCCACTGAGACTGGAAGCCGGGCAGGCGCACCACCTCTTCGGCCTCCAGCGGGCCGATGGTTTCGTTTTGACGGAAGACCCAATAGCGCGTCATTGTCGAGGCCAGTCTATAATAAACGACGGCGAGACGAAGTGATACACTGCCTCATGGCCGAAGAAGCGGACCCGCTTCCGCCCGAGATTCTGGCGGAATACGCGCAGGACTGCCGTCTTCTTCTCAGCCGCGCGCGCGAGGCGGCGGGCGCACCCGGCTGGGCGTCGGAGGAGGCGCCGCGCCGCGTCGTGCGCGAGGCCGCGCACCGGCTCGCCGGCTCCGCCGGACTCTACGGCTTCGACAGCGCGGGAGCGCTGGCCGCGACGCTAGAGGCCGACCTGGCCGCGGGAGCCCCGTCCGCGGCGGACGTCCGCGCGCGGCTCGACGCCTTGGCCCGCGCGCTGAACGCGGACTAGGCCGCGCTCACTTCATCGCCCCCCACGAATAGGACATCCCGGCGCCGACGTAGCGCACGCGCTGAGCCAAGGTGGGCCGCGACTCGTAGGTGTAGTAGGGCGTCAACTCGACGGCGGACGTCACGCGCAGGGAGAAGCCGGCGCCGTAGCTGTCGGAGCGGAAATTCCCCGGAGGCAGAGAGAGTCCGGGCTGGAAGGCCTCGTTGGCGTGGGTGTAAGAAACCCAAGGCTTGAACAGGCACCATTTTTCCCAGGCCAGGCGCGTGTTGTAGGCTCCCAGCCAGCCGCTGGCGCCGCCGGACGTGAAGGCGCTTTGCGTCGTCGAATAGCCGACGCTGGCCGCCAGGCCCAGACCCTCCCAGGTCAACGTCGGAGTCAAGCCGTAGACGTTCGCGGCGTCGTAATGCTGGTAGGACGCCGCGGCCTCGGCCGAGAAGCCCGCGCCCAGAGGCATCCCGCCGTGAAGCGCGGTCCGCGCGGACGGCAGGATCGTGCCCGACGTGGCGCCTCCGGCGACAAAGCCTCCCCAAGCGCCGCGCCAACCTAAAGGGTGGTCGGCCTCGACGCCGAAATCGGTGTCGTCCATGCCGAAACGGTGCTGATAGGTCGCGCCGCCCAGGACGTTCCAGCCGTGGAATTGACGGTCTTCCAAAGACAACTCCGTGCCGTTTCCGGGGCCGACGAAATTATAGTCCTCATGATAGAAGCCGGTGCGCGCCGTGAAGCGGTGAGGCTTCTCGCACTCCGCGCGCGCGATGAGCGCGACCAGACGCTTGCGTTCGGACTCGAACTCCGGGTCCCGAGGATAGTCCCTCAAGCCCCGTTGCGCCAGCGCGAGCGCGTCTTCGGGACGGCCCTGATAGCCGCGCAGACGCAGCAGGCCGAGCAGGGCCTCCCGATGCTTCGGATTTTTCGCCAGGACAAGACCGTACTCTTTATCCGCGTCGGCGTAACGTCCGGTCCAGGCCAGCGCGCGGGCCAGATCGCAGCCCAGGTCCAAGTCGTCGGGCGCGGCCAGGGCGGCCGCCTCAAGAACCGGCAAGGCCTCCTGCGCCCGGCCTTGCTTGAGGAGAGCGCGAGCCCTCGACAGCTCAATGGCCCCGGCCTGCGCGCGCGCCGCGACGGGACGCAGGAGCGCGGCGACGGTCAGAACGAAGACGGCCGCCGCCAGGCGGCTGCGCTTCAAGGAAATCGGCGTCATGGGCTTGAATTCCACCAAGGACATCCTACCGCATTTGACGCGCGCGCCCGCGTTCTTTAGCCTTTCGGGCCGCCGGCACGCGCCAGGGCATCGGAGATCAGCCCGGGCAAGGCGGACGGGCGAAACGGCTTGGCCAGGACGTCCACGGCGCCGCCGTCGCGCGCGGCCCGGCGGGCGTATTCCTCCTGCGCCGATGCGGTCAAAACAAGCACGGGCGCCGCCCCAGTCCGCGCCTCGGCCTTGAGCGCGCGGAGGACCTCAAGCCCGCCCATGTCCGGCAACCGCCAATCGAGCAGGACGAGATCCGGCGTCTGCGCCGCGGCCGCGGCCAAGCCGTCGGCGCCCGACGCGGCCTCGAAGACTTCATGGCCTTCCTTGCGCAGAACAAACGCGGCGATTTTGCGTATGGCCGGATCGTCGTCGATGATCAATATCCGCATGGACCGACCTCCGCCGGACGCAAACGGCACGGCACTGTATAACAGCCCCGGTGCGATCCCGAACGACGTTCGATTTCTCTCACCTTTCCTTGAGCGAGGCGAGCACTCGGCGCAGATAGCCGTCCGACGGATACGTCGGGTCGGCCGGCCGCGCGGGGTTGCCCTCCAGCGGCTGTCCGTTCGCCCGAAAGGTCTCCGCGATGCCCAGCGTCAGGCCGAAGCTTTCGCCATTGGCCATCTTGAAACGGGCCTCGCCGCGCGCGGGCGACGACTCTCCCTGGGACGGCAGACCCAGAACCGGACCCATGCGATTGTCCGCGAAGACGGAGACGAACTGGTCGCAGGAACTCACGCAGTACGGGCCGGAGAGCACGGCCATGCGGTAGCGGCGACCCAGCGGCACGGGCTTGCCCACGGCCTCCTGCGCCCGGCAGAGCGGACTGCTGCAAGTGAAGGAAAATATCGGGGACCGCTTGTCGCCGCGCCCCACCTGCGCGCGTATGAAGGCGGCGCGCTCGCCGCCGGCCATGCGCAGTACCGCGTCCAAGAAAGCAGGATCGCGCCGCAACAGCGGGGTGTAGATCCAGCGGTTGGTGGTCAGGCGAAAAGGCCTGGTCGCGAGAAGAGACAAGAGGCCCTCAACCACGCCGCCCCCGTTATTTTCGCGCACGTCCACGAGCAGGGTCTTGTAGCGCGGGTCGGCCGAACGCAGGAAACGTTCCAACTCCTCCAAATCGAAGCGCTCGAGCCCCGAGCCCGCACCTTCGTTTTCAGGCAGCGTGCGCGGCGCATACGAGAGTCCGACCATACGATTCCACAGGTCCCGAAAATCGAAACGATATTCAAACGAAAAATACCGCAGCACCAGGGCTCCGGAGTCCGGGTCCGCGTAGACGCGGTAGTTGAGCCCGCAGAAAATCGGCTTCCAGTCGCGGTAGTCCAAGCCCAGCGGGCGGTCGTAGGCGATAAATGGCTCGGGTTCGTCAAAATCGTTTTCGTGACGTAGCAGAGGCAGGGTTACCGTCACGCTGCTGCCGCTGACGGGGTCCCGCAGCGCGTAGCGGACCTCGAGAGGCGACGGAAGCGGCTCGTCTCTCGAATCGCGCGCAGAGAGCCAGTTCGCGAACTCGAACTCCAGGTGCTCCGGCGAACTGCTGTTGTGCCATTCGCGGAAGGCGTCGAGCGCGGCCTGCGGCGTCAGGCCGTCGACGCTGAGCAGGATCAGGCCGGGCGAGACCCGGACCGAGGTACTCGCCGACACGACGAAACGCAGCGCGCCGCGGTTGCGCTCCGGCCGGAAGCGGAGGGCCGTGCGGTAACGCGCCCGTGGCGGCGTCAGCGCCCGAGGCACGGAGAGATCGCCGTGACCGTCGTGCAGGCTGTTTTTAAGCGAGAGCAGGGCATAATAGACGTCTGCGGTCGTAACGGCCTGAATGAAACGCCGACGTGTTCTGGCCAACTCCGCATCCCACGTGGAGCCGAGCCGGCGCGCGCCGCGTTCGGGGTCCAGTTGCCCATCCCGGATGTCCTTGACGTAGGAATCGAAAAGAGCGGCCCGATCCTTGCCGAGCCAAACGTCCGCATCCAAGGCGCGCGCGGCAGCCGGCACAAGCAGAACCAGCACGCACGCGGCGCGCGCGAGCAGTCGGGCAGAAGACCACGCGCTCGCACGCGTTTTTGGCAGTCTCGAAACACGCTTCACGCCTGGAGTATGATCCCGTCTTCCGCTCCGGTCAAGGCCCCGGCCGCGGACGCGCCGCCACGAACTTGGTAAACTCGCGTGATGGCCAAGAAGCTTCGGCTCGTCGATGCGAACATCACCGGGCACCGCGCCCTGCCCACACCCAGCCAGGTGCGCGCCGGCATCCCGGCGTCGCGCGTCTGCCTGGACGCGGTGGCGCGCGGGCGCGACGCGGTCCGCGCGATCTTGAGCGGCAAGGACAAGCGCTTGTTCGTGGTCGTCGGGCCCTGCTCCATCCACGATCCCGAAGCGGCCCTGGAGTACGCCGAGCGGCTGGCCGCGCTCTCGGCGAAAGTCGCCGAACGCTTCGTGCTGATCATGCGCGTCTACTTTGAAAAACCGCGCACGACCGTGGGCTGGAAGGGACTCATCAACGACCCGCGACTGGACGGCTCGCACGACATCGAAGCGGGTCTGAAAGCCGCGCGGCGCCTGCTGCGCGACGTCACGCGCTTGGGCCTGCCCGCCGCGACCGAGGCGCTGGATCCGGTCACGCCGCAGTATCTGTCGGACCTGGTCAGCTGGCACGCCATCGGCGCGCGCACCACGGAGTCGCAGATCCACCGCGAGCTGGCCAGCGGCCTGTCCACCCCCGTGGGCTTCAAGAACGGCACCGACGGCGGCGTGCAGGTGGCCCTGGACGCCCTCCGCGCGGCGTCCGCGCCCCATCGCTTCCTGGGTGTGGACCCGGCGGGCCGCGTGTCGATCTACGGCACGCGCGGCAACAAGGACGGCCACCTGGTCCTGCGCGGCGGACGCGGCGGCAACTATGACCGCGCCTCGGTCCTTTCCGCCGCCGAGAAGCTCACGCTCGCGGGGCTGAACCGCCGCCTGATGGTCGACTGCAGCCACGGCAACTCCGACAAGGACTTCCGCCGCCAGCCGGCCGTCTTCGACGCCTGCCTGGAGCAGGTGCGCTCCGGTGATTCGCCCATCGTCGGCCTGATGCTGGAAAGCAATCTGTCCGAGGGCCGCCAGGACATTCCGTCGGGCCTGAAATCCCTCGCCGAACTGCGCCGCGGCGTCTCGGTCACCGACGCCTGCCTGGGCTGGGACGACACCGAACGCCTCCTCCTGCGCGCCGCCGCGCGCGGCTAAAAATCTGTTAGACTGCGCGCCATGAACACCCGCTCCTGGACGCTCATCGCCTCGCTCGCCCTCCTGGGCGCCGCCGCCTGCGACAAGAAGTCGGCCGGAACTTCGTCCGACGCAGTACCCGCGCCCGCGCCTGCGGCCGCCCCGGCCCCCGCGCCGGCGGCACTTCCCGCCGCAGCACCCGTTCCGACGGCCGCCGCCAATCCGGCCTTGCTGTCTCCGGAGACGGCGACGGCCAAAGCGCCGGACATATATAAGGTCAAACTCGAGACCACGCAGGGCGACATCGTTTTGGAAATCCACCGCGACTGGGCCCCGAACGGCGCCGACCGCTTCTACAACCTGGTCAAGATCGGCTTCTTCAACGGCGTGGAATTTTTCCGCGTGATCGACGGCTTCATGGCCCAGGTCGGCATCCACGGCGACCCCGCCGTCGCCGCCAAGTGGCGCGACGCCAACATTCCCGACGACCCGTCGACGGGACACTCGAACCAGCGCGGCGTGGTCACCTTCGCGACCGCCGGGCCCAACACGCGCACCACGCAGTTCTTCATCAACTTCAAGGACAACTCGCCTCTCGACGCGCAAGGCTTCCCGCCCATCGGCAAAGTCATTGAGGGCGACGCGGTGCTCGACAAGCTCTACCGCGGCTACGGCGAGGGCGCGCCGCAAGGCAACGGCCCCGACCAGGGCCGCCTTCAGGCCGAGGGCAACGCCTACCTGAAGGCCCAGTTCCCGAAGCTGGACGAGATCAAGACCGCGACCCTGCTTCCGTGATCGCGCCCACGCGCGTTCTCCGTGGCTTGCTTGCGACGGCGCTCAGCCTCGTCTGCGCGGCGGCGGCCGCGCAGACGCCGCGCGACTCATGGCCCTCGCTGATGACGCCGCCGGCGGCGACCGGGGGCGGGGAGAAAGACGCCGCGGTCGTCGTCGGCCTGGAGCATTACACCTTCGTCGCGTCCGTGCCCGGGGCCGGCTCGAACGCCGAGGACTGGCAGTCTTACCTGACGGAAACGCTCAAAGTCCCTTTCGACAAGGTCGCGTTTTTGCGCGACGACGAAGCGACCTTGGAAAAAATACGCAAGTACGCCGCCAAGGCGGCGGCGCAGGTCCAGCCCGGCGGAACCTTGTGGTTCATCTACATCGGATACGGAGCGCCCGCGAAGGACGGCAAGGACGGCGTGCTCGTCGGCGCGGACGCCCGGCAGAACGCGGACAGACTCTATGCGCGCAGCCTTCCCCGCGACGAACTGCTGAAAATACTTTCGCGCGGGCGCCAGTCAAAAACCGTGCTCTTGATCGACGCCGACTTCAGCGGACGCTCTTCCTCGGGTGAGGCCCTCGTGTCCGGGCTCCAACCACTGATCGTCGCCCGCACCGCCCCGCTCAGCGCCGATAAGCGCACCCTCCTGCTGACCGCGGCGAAATCCGATCAATTCGCGGGCCCGCTTCCGAAATCCGACGTTCCGCGTCCGGCGTTCAGCTATCTGGCGCTCGGCGCCTTGCGCGGCTGGGCGGCCGACGCAAACGGCCGGGTCACCGCCTCGGCCCTGATCGATTATGCGCGCCGCGCGCTGTCCCTGGATAAGGGGCGGACGCAAACTCCCGAGTTGACGCTGGGAGCTCCCGACGCGATCCTGGGCGAAGGCCGCGAGCCCGGCCCCGATTTGACGCTGATCGACCGCGAAGGCGCGCCCGCGGATGCGTCGGCCGCGCCCGAGACGAAGGCCTCGGCGCCGCCGACCGAGAACGCCGCCGTCAACCCCGCCTTGCTCTCGCCGCAGACGGCGACCGCGAAAGCTCCGGACGTGTATAAGGTCAAGCTCGAGACCACCCAGGGCGACATCGTTTTGGAAATTCACCGCGACTGGGCGCCCAACGGCGCCGACCGGTTCTACAACCTGGTCAAGATCGGCTTCCTGGACGGCGTGGAATTCTTCCGCGTCATCGACGGCTTCATGGCCCAGGCCGGCATCCACGGCGACCCGGCCGTGGCCGCCAAGTGGCGGGACGCGAAAATCCCCGACGATCCGCCGACGGGGCACTCGAACCGGCGCGGCATGGTCACCCTCGCGACCGCCGGGCCCAACTCGCGCACGACGCAGTTCTTCATCAACTTCAAGGACAACTCATTTCTGGACAACCGGGGCTTCCCGCCCATCGGCGAGGTCGTCGAGGGCGACGACGTGCTCGACAAGCTCTATCGCGGCTACGGCGAGGGCGCACCGCGGGGCAACGGCCCCGACCAAGGCCGTCTCCAGGTCTCGGGCAACGCCTACCTGAAGGCGCAGTTCCCGGAATTGGACGCGATCAAGACCGCGCGCCTGATTCCATAGCGGGTCCTCCGCGTCGGCCGCGGCGTCGGGATATTTTCATCTTCGTCGATTCATCCCGCGGCGCAGGCTCGCGCTTGCCGAAGAATCTTCGAAGGCAAGAACGACCGTTCCCTCGCTTGCATCGCGATAGACTTCGCGAATCTGAGGCCTGCGCAAAAGCCACGCCAACTGCCGCGACTTCACGGCCGACGTGAAGAGCACATACTTGACCCGATACCACCGGACGGCGCCAAGCCAATGATCGACGTCCAAGACGACGTCGAAAAACGGTATCGCAGGTCGCCCCGTCCAGAGCATGACCGAGCCCTCGAAATCGCTTTGCAGGCGAGCGTCGGGCGGCACATGAGCCCGTATCCACGCCGTCGTTGCCGGCAGCCATGCGGCCTGAGGCCTCTTTTCGCGCAGCGGCGAGGCGTCCAGACGCAGCGCCGCCCCGGCCGCAAAGAGCGCGAGACTCGCCGCCAAGGCGCGCCGCCTGCCGAAAAGCGCCGTAGCCCCTTTCAACAAAAAGATCCAAGCAATCGGCAGGACCGCAAGCAGATAGCGCACCACTTCGATCTGCCACGCGAGGTGCAGAAGCGCCACGCCCGCCATATAGACGGCCATGGCCGCGACCCACGGCTCGCCGCGTCCACGGAGCTGCCGCGACGCGCCGTAGGCCATGAGCGCCCACGACGCCAGGCCGAACGCCAGCAGCGCCGGAAACGGCAGACCCACCAAGCCGAGCAGGCCTTCGCCGAAATAGGTCGCCGCCACTCGCAACGCGTGGATGAGGAGGGAGCGCGCGTCCCAGCGAGCGCACATCGTCGCCCAATACGAGAAATAACCGGATGCCGTCCGCGCCTGCTGATAGTTCCTCAGCGCCCAAAGGCCCGACGGCAGCAGCGCCAAGCCCGCAAAAGTAAAGCCGCGACGGAACTCCCGGCGAATCAAAAATGCGAGGCAAAGGCTCGCGATCAAGAGGAACCCCTCGGGTCGAAGAAGCGGCGCGAACCCCGCCGCGACCGCCAGCCGCGCCGCGTCCCGCTCGTTCTCGATACCTTGGGCGAACAACAGAAGGATCGCCAAGGAAAACGCCGCCGAGGCGACGTCCGGCATGACGGCTCCGGAATAAATCATGAACACGTTGTTGATCGCGACGAGCAGCGCGGCGACGATCGCCCAGCCTTCGGTCAGCATGCGCCGCGCCAACCTCCACGTCAGAAGGACCATGAGCCCGGAAACGGCCAAGCCGACAAAACGCAGCAAGCCCCAGTGCGGCTCCACGAGTGCCGCGAAAGGAGCCAAAAACAAAGGATATCCCGGCTGCGGATAGGTCGCGGGCGCGTTGAATCCATCGGGAAGCATGTACACCCCGCCGCGAAGAGCCCGCGCGAGCAAGAGATGAATGGCGTCGTCGTTGAACGCGCCGACGGGCGCGGCCAAAGCCCACCGGACATGAAGCAGAAAAACACCGATCCAAGCGCAGGCAAGCGCCCGAGAGGCCGTTCGCGTCATCCAAGTCAACTATACTTCACCCTGCCTCGCCCGTCCAGCCTGACTGCCGGAAAGCCGGCCCAGGCCTTTTTAACGTCTAGGTCTTTTGACCCAGGCGGAGGACGGGTCTTTTTTGTACACTCTTTCCAATGCGTCGAACGCTGGCCGTCGTCGGGCTGTCCGGTTTGCTCCAAGCCGTTTGTTTTTCCGTCCCGGTCGTCTGCGCAGCGCCGGCCGCCCCCGCGTCGCCCACCTTCGTCCCCGCGGCCGACGTCGCCTCTCCTGAAAACGCCGGCGCGCTTTTCGACGGCCGCGGCAAGAGTTCGTCGGCGGACGCGACTCAAGGTCTCGCCGCGGACGCAGGACTCAGCGGCTGGATCGAAATGGAGCGCCAGGTCGCGCTGCAGAAAATGGAGGCCAACATCTCCCCGGCGGGCGCGGCTCCCGGCGCGGTCGCGGCCTCGCCGTCCCACGCGAACCCCGATTATTGGTACAACTGGCGCCGCGACGCCGCGCTGACCATGGACGAGGTCGTCACGCTCTACAACCAGGCCGGCGACCCCAGCCAGCGGGCCGTTTACGGAAAAATGCTCGACGATTACGCCGCGTTCGTGCGCCGCGAACAGACGGCGCAGACGCTCACGGGCCTGGGCGAGCCCAAATTCAACATGGACGGCACTCCCTTCAACGGCCCCTGGGGCCGCCCGCAGGACGATGCCCCGGCCGAGGAGGCCAGCGCGTTGATCCACTACGCGTCCGCGCTTCTCCAGCAGGGTCAGACCGACAAGGCCAAGGCCCTCTACGGCAATTTCACGACGGGCATCAAGGGCGACCTGGAGTACGTGTCCAACCATTGGCAGGAGACCAGCTTCGACGTGTGGGAGGAGGTTAAGGCCCACCACTTCGACACGCAAATGGCCCAGCGCACGGCCCTGATGGAAGGCGCGTGGCTGGCCCAACAGCTGGGCGACGCCGGCGCGGCCTCTTGGTACAGCGAGCAGGCGCAAGCCCTGGATTCCGCCATTCGCGCGCACTGGGACCCGCAGAACGGCTACATCGACTCCGCGCAGGGCCAGGACGCCGGCCTGAACTACAAGTCCAGCGATCTGGATTCCGCCGTCATCCTGGGCGCCATTCACCGTCGCTCGCTGGACGCGACCGCCGAAACCGGCTCCCAGCTTCAGTTCTTCTCGCCCAGCGACCCGCGCGTGCTGGCTACCGCCGAGGCCTTGAAGACGAAATTTCGCAGCGAGTACCCCATCAACGCCGCCGGCCCGGGCGTGGCCATCGGGCGCTACCCCGAGGACAAATATTTCGGCGGCAATCCCTGGCCTCTGCTGACGGCGGCCTACGCCCAGCTCGAGTACATGGCCGCGCTCGATTTCTTAAATCAAGGCTCCATTCAAATCCACGCCACGGACCTCGCCTTCTTCCAGGATCTGCTCAGTGCGCCCGCCGACAAGGCCGCGCTGAAGGCGGGCCTGACGCTCTCGCCCGGCGATGCGATGTTCGGCAAGCTCATCGCCGCGCTGGCCGCCGACGGCGACCTGGAGCTCGACTGCGTGCGCGCCCACGCCGACCCCGACGGGTCGCTGTCCGAGCAGATGGACAAGAACAGCGGCTACATGACCTCCGCCAACGATCTCACCTGGAACTACGCGGCAATGCTCACCGCCATCCAGGCCCGCGACGCGCTGGCCGCGGCGCGCGGGTCCCTGCCCCTGCGCTGATCGCCGGGACGATAACAAGCAAAGCCCGACCGCAAGAAACCGTCGCAAAAGCGTGACGGCGCGTTCATTTGTTTGGTCGAACTGTTTGGATACCATTCGGCCATGAACGCGTACATGCTTTCGTGATGCCGGAAGAAAACGCGGGTCACGCTTCGCCCCAAGATCATTCGGAGAGTCTCGTCCGGGGAGCCCTGCGCCGTCCGATCACCGTGATCGTGGTCGTGGCCGCCCTCGTCTTCATGGCGGGCGCAAGCCTCCTGCGCATGAAGCGCGACATCCTGCCCAACCTTGGAATGCCCTCCATCTACGTCGCCCAGCCCTACGGCGGCATGAGCCCGGCGCAGATGGAAGGCTTTCTGACCTACTACTACGAGTACCACTTCTTCTACATCAACGGCATCGCCTCGATTGAATCGAAGAATATCCAGGGCGTCGCGTTGATCAAACTGGATTTCCACCCCGGCACCGACATGTCGACGGCGCTGGCCGAGACCGTCAACTATGTCGACAGGGCCCGGGCCTTCATGCCCCCGGGAACCTTGCCGCCCTTCGTCATGCGCTTCGACGCCGGGGACGTTCCGGTCGGCTATCTCACCTTCAGCAGCCCCCCGTCTCTCACCTTGGGCGCGCTCCAAGACCTGGCCCTCACCCGCGTGCGGCCGATGTTCGCCTCCCTGCCCGGAGTCTCCTCTCCGCCGCCTTTCGGCGCGTCCTTGCGGACCATTCTCGTCAACCTTGATCCCAAGAAGATCCGCTTTTTCCACGTCTCCGCGGACCAGGTGGCGCAGGCCATCGCCCGCTCGAACATCGTCACTCCCGCCGGAAACATTTTGTTGGGCGGGAAATACCCGCTGGTCCCGATGAACTCGGTCGTGGGCGACATCCAGCAGCTTAAAGACGTGCCCCTGCGCCTGGCGACGTCCCCGACCGTCTTTCTGGGCGACGTGGCCACGGTCACGGACGGCAGCGACATCCCCAGCGGCTACGCCTTGGTCGACGGCAAGCCCACGATTTATATCCCCGTCACCAAGCAGGCCGACGCGTCGACTTTGACCGTGGTCGACGAGGTCAAAGAACATCTCGCCAAGTTCCAGGAAGTCTTGCCGAAAAACGTCAAGGTCAAATTCGTTTTCGACCAGTCCGTCTACGTGCGCGCCGCCATCATGACCGTGATGAGCGAGGGGGCGCTGGGCGCCGTTCTGACGGGGATGATGGTGCTGCTCTTCCTGGGGGACTGGAGAAGTGCCGCGATCGTCGTGGCCAACATTCCCTTCGCCCTGCTGGGCGCCTCGATCGGACTCTGGCTGACCGGGCAGACGATCAATTTGATGACCCTCGGAGGCCTCGCCTTGGCGGTCGGCATTCTTGTCGACGAGGCGACGGTCACCATCGAAAACATCCATGCCCACATGGAGGCCGGGGAGGACCTCGGGCACGCGTCTTTGCGCGCCACCGAGGAGACGACTTTGCCGCGCTTTCTCAACATGCTCAGCATTCTGGCGGTCTTCATCCCGTCGTTTTTCATGTCGGGAGCGCCGCGCGCGCTGTTCATTCCGCTGTCCTTGGCCGTGGGATTTTCCATGGTCTTTTCATACTTCCTGTCGACGACGTTCGTGCCGGTGATGAGCGTCTGGACCCTCAAAGAAAAGAAGCACGGAGGCGGCCCGCTGGACGGCCTGCTGGGATCCTTGAGAACTTTCTATGCGGCGCGGCTGACGCGACTGCTGCCTTTTAAAAAGGCTCTCGTCGCCGTCTACCTGGTCGTCATGGTCGGACTGCTGGCCCTGATGCTCGCCTTCATGGGTCGGGAGATTTTCCCGCGCGTCAACACCAACCAGTTCATCATCCGGCTGAGAGGCCCGGCCGGCACCTACTTCACGCAAACCGCCGAGACGGCGAAGAAAGCCCTCGACATCATCCGCCGTGAAGCCGGAGGACTGCGCATCTCGGTGGGCTACGCGGGCATCCAGCCTCCCGACTTCGCGATCAACACCATTTATCTCTGGTCCTCCGGCTACGAGGAAGCCCGCCTGACGGTGGAATTGGAGCATAGCCCGAAGGAAGGCATCGGGAACTTCGAGGAACGCCTGCGTCAAAAATTTAAGGCGGAGATGCCCGACGTGAGGATCTCCTTTGCTCCGGCCGATCTGATCGGAGAGGTCATGAACATGGGTGCCGCGGCCCCCATCGAGGTGGCGGCCAGCGGCCCCGACTACGGAAACGACGCGGCCTACGCGCGGAAGATCCTGAAGGCCCTTTCCGCGATCCCCAGCCTTCGCGACGTCCAGATCGAGCAGGACGTGAAGACGCCGTCCATCGCCGTGACCGTCGACCGAAGGAAAGCCGGTATTTTGGGCGCGACCGTGAAGAGCGTGGGCGACGCGCTGACCTCCGCGACCTCGTCGAGCCGCTACGTCCTTCCGATCTTCTGGGAGGACCGGGCGCACGGCGTGGGCTACCAGATCCAGGCCGAGGTTCCGCTCAAAAAGATGAATTCAATTTCTGACGTCAAAAACATCGGCGTCGACACCGTCTTCCACGCCTCCATTCCGCTGGAACGCTTCGCCGCCGTCATCGCCACGACCACGGTCGGGGAATACGACCACTACGACATGCAGCGCATGGTCACCGTCACGGCCAACATCCATGAACAGGATCTGGGCCATGCCGCCCGGGCGGTGGAGACCGCGCTTAAAACTATTTCGAAGGAAAAACCGCGCGGGGTGTTCGTCGCCCTGCGCGGCCAAGTGCCGCCCATGGAGGACATGTTCCAAGGGCTGGTCCTGGGGCTGGCCGCCGCTGTCGGGGTCATCTTTCTGCTGATGGCCGCCAACTTTCAATCCCTGATCGTGGCCCTCGTCGTCATGACCTCGGTGCCCGCGGTACTGTGCGGGGCCGCCGCCGCGCTCACGATCATGGGTTCGACCTTGAATATCCAGTCCTTCATGGGGACGATCATGTCCGTCGGCGTCGGCATCGCCAACGCCATCATCCTGGTGAGCTTCGCCGAGAAGCACCGCCTCGAAGGCGACGCCGCGCCGCAGGCCGCCCTGCGCGCGGCCGAAAGCCGCCTGCGGCCGATCCTGATGACCGCCTGCGCCATGATCGCGGGCATGATCCCCATGGCCTCGGGGCTTGAGGAAAGCGCGAAAGCGATGGCGCCGCTGGCCCAGGCCGTGATCGGCGGCCTGACGTTGGCGACGCTGGCGACGTTGGTGGTTCTGCCGCTGGCCTACGCCGCGTTCCAAACCGCCGCTCCGAAAGCGACGGGCTCCCTCGACCCGGACGATCCCGCGGGGACGCGCGGCAAGAAGGAAGGCGGCCGATGATCATCGTCCTTTTCGCCCTCCTCCTGCAGACGACGGCCGCCGCCGCGGATCCGGCCATTTCAACGGCGCCGCTGACCTTGCAGGAGGCGCTCGTCCTGGCCGAAGAATTCAGCCCCGATCTCAAAGCCGCGCAGGCCCGCGAGCTCCAGGTCGAAAATCAGATCTCGATCGGCGAATCCTACCTCTATCCCAGCCTCCACGGCCAAGCCGGAGTGGGCTACGCCTTTCTGGGCGGAGACAACTCGCTTCTCGGCCTTGAGCAGTTGACCGTCTCGCCGGCCGGCCACGTCGGGCCGATCGGCGGTTTCTACTCCAGCCTCGAGGTCTTCAACGCTTCAACATACCGCACGATCGCGCTCGCCAAAAGGAACGTGGAATTCGCCAAAGCCCTCCTGGCCCTGACTCGCTACCAAGTCGACCTTGAGACGGCTCGGGCTTATTTCGAGGCGGCGCGCGACCTGGGCGGTGCCACGGCCTGGCGCGAGGCCGGCCGCGAAATGCAGAAGCTTCTCTCCGAAGTCCAGTCCCTCGTGCGCTCGGGCTATCAAAATCCCGTGGACGCGCTCCTGGTCAAAGACGAGGTGAGCGAAGCACAGATCGAACAAGCCGCCGATACGGCCCGCTACCGCGCCGCGCTGGACAAACTGGGCGCATTGATCGGAAAAAACGGCGACTTGTTCTCGTGCGCGCCGGCGTCGGCTCTTGCCGAGAACTCCGCGGACGTGTTCTCTTCCGGCGTCAGCCCTTACCTTCAGATCGGCCTGTCGCAGGTGAAGGTCGCCAAGGCGACGGTCTTGCAGAAAAGCGCCAAGAACTACCCCGTGGTCAGTGCCGCGGGCGGCGTGGATACGGGGCTGTCCGGCGCGGGGTATGTCTCGCCCAACCGCGACTACTCCTTCGGCGTGGGCATCGGCTTGCCGCTCTTCGAGGGCTATCGCGTGGTCGAACAGACCAAGCAGGCGAAGAACTTACTCAGCCAGCGCCGGTTCGACTTGAGCGGCGCCGACGTGCAGATCGGCGAGCAGAACGCGGACTACGACAAGGCCATCGACGCGGCCCGCATCGAGTTGAGCGGGCTTTCGCCCGAATACGCGGACGATCAAACGGCCGTCGCAATGGCGCGCAAGCGCTACCGCGATTTTCAGGGCCCGCTGGTCGACGTGCGCGAGGCCCTGCGCGATCTGGCGCGGGTCAGCGTCGAACAAAACGACGCCGCGGCCGAACTCCTCTTCTCCCTAGCCGGCAAGAGCCTTCTCAACGGCGGCACGGTCCGGCGCTGAGCAGGCTCCGCACGACGATCGCGTTCGCTCAAGCGTTACGGCAGCGTATTCCAATTGTAATCGGCAGGATCGAACAATCCGAACGACATGGCCCCCCCTCGATCCGGGAATAAGAGACGGTCCATGTATGACGACGACTTCCCCGCTTTAGAAAGCTCCACCGTCTTCCGTCGGAAGGCGCGCGCTTCCTGCGCCCCGCGTCTTCCCTCGATGACCTCATCGGCCAGATTCATCGCCAGGAAATTCGAGGACTCGCTGGACGTGCGGATGGACAGCTGGCCGCGCAACGCGTTTACCTTGATTCGAGGGTCGAAGCGCTTTACGGCGCGGATTTCCTCGAAAGGAACGCGGTAGGCGATGGTCTGCTCGATGAAATCACGGCTCCGTTTGCCGAGGAATTCGGGCTGATAGACGACGGTCTTGCGCCACGGCCCGTTATTGATCCAAACCAGCACGCCCTCCGTGACGTAGATCGGCTCGCCGTATTTCTCGATCATCGCGGCCGCCGCCACGCGGGCCGCCTGCGGCCATTTCCGTATCATAACGCCGGCGGTCGGAGCGCCCGAGGACGCCTCGTTTTGAGCCTCGGCGCCGCGGGCACGGCCGATCATCGGCGAAAGCAGGAGCACCGAGAGCCCCCACCCGACGGCATGCCCGACGCACGCACCTCGATTGAATTGTTTCATGGGAGCCTCCTGCGAATACTCCCAGTGTAGCCGGTTGCGGGACAATACCCATGCTCGCGCTGCAACGACATTGTGTCGAAACATTCACGAGCGTCGAAGGAGTATCGACTACGCCGCGTGCTTGGCGCGCAGGTAGGAGAGATACGGCGCGGCGGAGATGGGCCCGCCGCAGGCGCGGCGCACGATCTGTTCGGCGCAGAACGCGCG
>JABEUV010000091.1 GCA_013044195.1 Elusimicrobiota bacterium
CCGCGTCGGCCGGCGTGCGCCGCATCGAGGCGCTGGCGGGCCGCGCCGTCGAGGAGCACGCCTCAGCACTCAAGGACGCCGAGCGCCGCGCGCGCGCGGACGCCGACGCGCGCCGCCGGGAGTTGGCCGCCGAGATCGAAGCCCTAGGCGGCAAGCCCGGCAGTCCCGACAACGTCAAGCAACTGGAAGGCCAACTCTCAGCGCTCAAGGCCGGCCGTCTAGCCGCTCAGGCCGAAAGCGGCCGCCAGGTGCTCGAGGTCAAGGGCGTGAAGTTCTGCGCCCAGCGCCTGGACGGCGCGGACCCCAAATCCCTGCGCGGCCTGTCCGACAAGATCAAGACCGAGGTGGGCTCCGGCCTGGTGTTCCTGGCCGCGCCCGGCGCCGGCAAGCTCAGCTTCGTGCTCGCGGCCACGTCGGATATGGCCGCCCGCGGCGTGGACGCCGCGAAGATCGCCAAGGCGTTCGCGTCCGCGCACGGCGGCTCGGCCGGCGGGCGCGCGGACTTCGCGCAGGGCGGGGCGACGGACGGCGACTGGGACGCCGCGGTCGCCAGCCTTGCCGCGCTCATCGGCTAAACCCCACAGGAGACAACGCCATGGCCCTTTCCAAAGACGTCGCCGCGCAGATCGACGCCGCTTTCGACTACCGCGGCCACGTGACCGTGACGCTCAACGACGGCCGCAAGGTCGAAGGCTACCTGTTCAATCGGGAACTGGCGCCGCTCAAGGGCGAGGCCTACGTCGAGGTCATGATCAAGGACTCCGAGGAGCGCCTGCGCTTTCCCGCCGAGACCGTGAGCGCCGTCGCGACCAGCGGCAAGGACTTCGCCCAGCCCTTCGTCCCGCCCGCGCGCTAACGCGGGACGCCGCCCGCGTCGGCCCGAAGGAGCGACCCGCACCAGCGCCGGATCAATGTGCTATGCTGGCGCGCCGAACATGATCCCGACGACGCTCGCCGAATTGGCCGTCCTGGCTGCGGTACTCTGGGGACTCTATCGCCTTTTAGAGCCGCTCCGTCGTCACGTGGAACGCGCCCTGCTGCGTCTGCTGGATCCGCAGCGCGCGGACATCATGGACGCGGAAATCATTCCCAGCAAGAAAGAGAAGCCGTAAAAGGAGAACCATGTCCAAGTTCGAACCGTCCGATCTGTCCGCCGACGCCCTCGCCCGCGTGGGCAGCCGCCTGACGACGCTGGTCGCGGCCGTCGCGATTCTGGCGGTGTTCATGAGCTCCTACACGGTGATCTCTCCCGGCTACACCGGCGTGATCTTCAACGTGCTCAGCGGCAAACTGCACACCGTCGGCCAGGGCCTGGCCCTGCGCGTGCCCTTCGTCACGCGCGTGCAGAGCTACCCCACCGCCCTGCGCACCTACACCATGGTCCAGCGCAACGATGAGGGCTCCGTCAGCGGCGACGACTCCATCGACCTGCCCACGCGCGAGGGCCAGCACATCCGCCAGGATATCTCGGTCACCTACAACACCACCGAGGACCGCGCCGCCGACGTGTTCCGCGCCTTCCGCGGCGCGCCGGTGGAGGACATCGAGGCCACCTTCATCCGCCGCACCATCATCACCGTGGCGCAGAACGCGGCCGGCCAGATGTCCCTGACCGAGATCATCTCCTCCAAGCGCGGCGACCTGCAGGCGGCGATCACGCAGGAGCTGTCGGCGGAGTTTTCGAAGATGGGCTTCGGTCTGGACAAGGTCAACCTGGGCGCCAGCCACCTGCCGCCCGCCATCGAAGCGCAGATGCAGCAGAAGATGGCCGCGCAGCAGCAGGCCCAGCAGGCCGAATACGAACTGCAGAAGCAGGAGACCTTGGCCAAGGCCGCCGTCGCGCAGGCCTCCGGCGACGCGCAGTCCGTGCTGGTGCGCGCCAAGGCCCAGGCCGAGGCCAATCACTTGCTTCAGCAGTCGCTGAGCCAGACCTTGGTCAACTACCGCGCGGTCGACAAGTGGAACGGCGTCCTGCCGCAGGTCACCAGCGGGGCCACTCCGTTCCTGGATTTGCGCGGCAAGTAACCGCCGTTCGCGAAGTCGACCGCCGTTGTATAATGGGCGTATGAAGACATTTTCCGTCGTGCTGCTGGGCGCCGCCCTCCTGGCCGCCGCGCGCCCCGCGTGGGCCGCGCCGGCGCAGGTGATCGTCATCCGCCACGGCGAGAAGCCGCCGTCCGGTCCGGACTTGGACGAGCAGGGCTACGCGCGCGCGCAGGCGCTGGTGGGCTTCTTCCAGAACAATCCCGCCGTCACGCAGTTCGGCACGCCCGCCGCGATCTACGCGATGGACCCCAAGGGCCCCAACGGTTCCCTGCGCGCCATCGAGACGGTCACGCCGCTGGCGCAGGCGCTGGGGCTGAGCATCAATAAGGACTACAAGCGCAAGGACATCCCGCAGCTGGTCCAGGACATCCTCTCCAACTCCGCTTACGACGGTAAGACCGTGCTGATCTGCTGGGAGCACCGCGTGATCCCGGACATCGTCGACGCCTTCGGCTGGACGTCCGCGCCGCAGTCCTGGGCGGGAAGCTCCTTCGACCGCGCCTGGGTGCTGACCTTCACCGGCGACCGGGTCACGGACTTCGTGGACGTGCCGGAGCACGTCCTGCCCGGCGACAGCCCCGATTGAGCCAAGGCCCCCGCGCCGCCGCGCTGGCGCTTGCCGCCGCGTCTTTTTGCGCCTGCGCGTTGCCCGTTCCCGCCCCGCGCGTGTCCGACCGCGCCTTCGGATTTTACGCCGACAACGCCGTGATCTTCGAGGCGGTGCGCAAAGGCGACGTCGCTCTGCTGAGCCGCCTGGTCGCCGACGGCGCCGCCGTGGACCCGTCCGATGAATTCGGCGACACGCCCCTGATCTACGCCGCGATGAGCGGCCGCGCCGACGAGGCGCGCGTCCTGCTGGCGCACGGCGCGCACGTGGACGCGCGCGACAGCTTCCGGCAGACCGCGCTGATCGCCGCGGCCCAGCACGGCGCGGCCGACGTGGTCGCCCTGCTGCTCAAGCGCGGCGCGGACGTGGCCGCCAAAGACCGCTTCGGCCGCGACGCGCTGATGTATGCCGCCATCTACGACTCCGTGCCGTCGGCGCGCCTGCTGTTGGACGCGGGCGCGGACCCCAACATCCGCGACCCGTGGGGCGCCACCGCGCTGAGCTTCGCCGTGGAGCACGGATTTACCGCGATGACGGCCACGCTGCTGCCACGCGCCCGGGTCACGCCCGGCCTTATTGAAACCGCGAAGGCCTCCGGCCAGGCCGACATCGCGGCACTTCTCAGGCGCGCCGCCGGACTGCCGGCGCTTCCCGCCGAAGAATCCGCGCCCGTCCCCGAACGCCTGCCCCTGCCTCGGCCGGCGCCCCTGCCCGCGCTCTACTCCGCGGTGGATTCCCCGCCGCCGGCCCTGGCGCCGGATCCCAGGCGCTTTGCCTTGATCGTGGGCGTGGAGCGCTACCTGCGCCTGCCCGCCGCCGCCTACGCCGCGCGCGACGCCGAGGCGATGAAGAACTATCTCATCGCCATGGGCTACCCGCGCCAGAACATCGTCACGCTCTCCGGCCCCAACGCCACGCGCGCCCTGCTGCAAGGCTACCTGGAAGAATGGCTGCCGCGCAATCTCAAGCCCGACTCCGAATTTTTTCTCTACTACGCCGGCCACGGCGCCGCCGACGCGCTCACGCATAAATCCTACCTGGTGCCCTGGGACGCCGACGCGGAGTTTCTGGACGCCACCGCCTATCCGCTGGACCGCCTGTACGCGGACCTGTCCAAGCTGCGCTCGCGCGCCATCGTGGCCGCGCTGGACGCCTGCTTCTCCGGCATGGGCGCGCGCTCCGTGGCCCCGCCCGGCCGCCCGCTGGTCTCCGACGTCACGTGGGGCCGTCCGCTGGGAGCGGCGCGCGTGCTGGCGGCGGCCTCCGGCACGCAGATCGCGGCCGTCCTGCCCGAGGAAGGCCACGGCCTCTTTACTTATTACCTGCTCAAGGGCCTGCGCGGCGCCGCGTCCGACGCCCGCGGCCGCGTCACCCTGGACGGCCTGGAACGCTACTTGGCCCCCGCGGTGTCCGCCGCGGCCGCGCGCCAAAACCTAACCCAGACGCCCGTGCTGATTCCGGCGCAAGGTCCCGACGAAGTGCTGGTGCGCTGGCCGACCGCCGGGCGCTGAACACGCGCCGCCGCCGTAACACGCAATTAACCCGAAAAGTTCAGTTGGTCACACTTCCCAATCGGAACCAGATCTTCGAACAGCTCCAGGATCGTTAGACCTCAGAGTATCGGTCAGATCAAATCCAAGATGGTCGGCGCAGTCTCGGATTGGAAGGATGATCGAATTCTTGTGCTTGGCAACACTGATGAATTTGCGGCATGGGATGGGCACCGAGGACAGCATGTGCGTGGCAAGGAGTTGTTTAGCCGCTTCGTTCAAACCGGCAAAGACTCAAAGGGCAAGCTCCTGCAGCGTCGGCCAAAGGTGATGCCGAAACTCTCGAAGCCCGTGTGGGTCGTTCAGTAAAGAGACAAATAGCCTTCCTGCTGAACGAGATCGGCAATGGCTTGAAACCACTCATCCTCTTTTAACTGGGGATGGAGTTCTATGAGCCGTGACAATTCCTGGCGCGCCTCGCGTGAGTGGGCCAGAGTGAGGGCTGCGGCGCGAACGGCCAACTCAATCTCCGACTGCTTGAAAAAGATGCCCACAGTCGCGCGCAGCTTGCCGACGATATCAGGGTCTTCGTAAATGAGAACGTCGAATGATTGGCCAAGCGTTCCGCGGCCCCATTCTTCCGCCTCGATCGCGCGCATCATGTGTACGAGTTCATCCGGGGACCATCGGAAGGACGGTAAGACCTGCTCTTTGACGGTCTCCGGAATCCAGTTTTTCTCCGTCCAGAAAATATCGGGGTGAGAGCCAACGTGCGATAAAGCGACGATCGCTCTTCGGACCGAGACGCCGTACAAGTCGAGAATCAGACGGCGAAGGATAATCAGATATCTGGCGTCCTTTCGGCCGAGGGCCCATGCGTCGAATATGGCGTCGGTCTGCAGTTCGGCCGCTGACAGCAAGTTGAAAGCGATGGAATCGCCCCCCGGCAAGGCATACACAGATACTGCGCTCGCGAATGCCTGATGAAGACTTTCCTCGTTGAGTATCGCTTCGCGAGATACGGGAATACGCCCGCCTTCTTGATGCGGATGGGCGCGCAGGTAGCCGGTCAGATCCGCCCAGCGAAGCAGACGATCTGTCGGATCGTAGACCAGCCCGAATATCGGGACCGTGGAATGTCGCCAGCTCGAAGCGTGCTTTTCAACGGGAATGAAATAGTCGCCGCCGACGGCTCGGAATGATTCCCCGGACTTGATCTGCAAAGCTATGCAAAGGGGGCTTATGGTCCCGCCTTTTCCCAGATCGACGTAGGCATCTTTACCGAAATCATTCTGCTGATTGACCTCCTGAAATACGCAGCTGCACCTCTCAAAAAAAGCTTGAGCGGCGTTCACGCCTTCCCGGGATATCGTGCGCGAGTCTGGTATTTCCATTCCAGTTGCGTGGTGCCTTAATCGTCGAGTCGAAAAATCGAGAGGTGGTAAGAGGTTTGAGAGGAGGAAACAATAGTGGAAGCTCGATCCCGGTACTCCAGCCGTTGCAAGTTCGACCGGCTTAGGAACGCTCCCTCGATGCCATACCCCCGGACATTTTTGATTCTTCGAGAAAGCTCTCTTGCGATATATTGAGCCAAGGACTCCCTTGCTCCAATGCCACGTCCTCCGACCTGAAGACCGATGGCCGCAAAGTCGGCGGGATAGCGCCGTTCGAAGGCAATCGCTATTTGATAGGGGGTAAGGAACGGCCGCTCAAAATGGTGATCAGGAACGCGGCGTGCCGTCGAAAGTATTTCTCGAATCTTTACGTCCAGGTCCAGCCGCACCCAATCAGACATTTTAAGACCTCCTTCGTTGGTAATTGCCGCAGCGGTGCTTCCGCATGGTCTATGCCGCTCCGGGAAATTCGGACCACGTGCTAAGGTGTAAAATGACCTCAGAACGTGGAGCTAAAAATGCGCGGGAAACGACGGCAGTATGAAGCGGA
>JABEUV010000092.1 GCA_013044195.1 Elusimicrobiota bacterium
GGGTTCTTTTCGTTCTCTTGGCCGGCGGCGCTTTGGGGCTGACCGCTTGCCGAGGGCACGGCAATTCCAGCGGCGCGGCAAGCGGCGGCCCGGCACGCTCTCAATCCTCCTGGAAGACGGTGTCGTTGTCGCCCAGCGCCGAGGTCGGGCTCAATGAGATCGCCTACGGCAACGGCAATTTCGTGATCATGGGGAGCTACTACAATACCAACCTGGGCGAAGTCTCCTTCACCTCCGCCGACGGATTGAACTGGACCCGGCACGCGGAGCCTGCCTCGACTCCGATGGGGAGCGTCGCCTACGGCAATGGACGCTTCGTGATGGTGAGCGCCGGCGGCAACTGCGAGGGCTGCGGCGTGGGCATCATGACCTCGGCCGATGGATACACCTGGACGGCGGCGCAGCCGGCGCCCTCCGTGAACAAACATGGGCTGTCGGGCGTCGCTTACGGCAAGGGGACCTTCGTGGCTGTGGGTCTGCGCGGCGAAATGATGAGCAGCACCGTGGTCATCCTCACCTCCGCCGACGGATCCGTCTGGTCGGTGGCCAAGACCGCGTTTCCTAACTCTGCCCCGGCGGCGGTCACGTACGGAAACGGCGTATTCGTGGCGGTGGGAACGGGCGCCCCCGGCGAAAATGCCATTCTCACCTCCGCCGACGCATCGACTTGGACGGCGGCGAAGGCCGCGCCTTCCATGCAGACGCTGAAGAGCGTCGCTTACGGCAACGGGATATTCGTGGCGGTGGGACAAAACAGAACCGGCGGCGCCGCCATCCTCATCTCCTCCGACGGATACACCTGGACGACGTCGCCCTACGTTCTTGCCTCAAGCAACTTGACCGGCGTCGCTTTCGGCAATGGAACCTTCATGGCGGTGGGAGCGTCCCATTCCGGCGCCCTCCCCGCGATCCTGACCTCCGCCGACGGCAAGGCCTGGATTGAGCAAACAATATTTCCAACGGCCGGCGGCCTGAACGCGGTCGCTTATGGAAACGGCGGCTTTGTCGTGTTGACCGACAAGGGAAACGTACTGAATTATCGATAACTTGTCAGGAGGCGCGACGGCGCGACGGCGCGGAGCCTTCCAAGGTCTTCAACCGCCAGCGCGCCTCGCGCCGGCCCAGTCCGCGCAGCGCGACGAGCGCGGCCTTCGCGGCTTCGCGCGGCTTGGATTTTCCCGACTCCCAGGTGATGATCGCGCCGGCGCTGACGCCGACGAGCTTGGCGAAGGCCTCGCGCGGCAGGCCCAGGCGCGCGCGCAGGGCGCGGATCAGGCGCGGGCTTAGTCGGGCTTGGCGGGCGTCTTTGGCGGGTGCGGCGGGCGGCGCGGACAGGCGCGCGCGCAGATCCTCGATTAGACCGGCGTTGTCGCGGCGAAGGGCGGCCAGTTCGCGCTTGCCGGCGGCGGCCTGGCGCTTGAGCGCGGCCACGTCCTTGCGCAGGGAGGCGGCCTCGCGGCGGACCACGCGCCGGGATAGCTTTAATATCTCGTCTTTAAAAAGGCGGCCGATATTCATGGCATTAATTTCTCCTTATTTATAATAACTATTCCTTGTATGTTAACTTATCGCCTTTGATGTTCGCCAGAAGTTTCGTCGCGCGCGGGGCATTTTCCGTCTATGCTTTGACCAAGAGAGGGCGAGCTATGGATGAGCTAAGAATCGGTCAATTGACGAAGGAAATGGTGGCGGAGGAACTGCGCCAACTTGCCGATCCGTGCGCGACCGCCGCATCCGTGGTGCGAAAAACTCTTTCGATTGCGCTCAACGGGGTGCCGGCGGGAGGCACCCCGCCGGAACGCGTGATTGAGGATGCCGTCCAGGGCGCGATGACGGCCCTGCTGCTGGCCGACATGAGCCTGGCGCGCGGCGCGGTGCTCGTCATCGAGGCGGTCCACGACGTCGCCTCCGAACGTCAAATCGACACGATGGAGTCCCTGCGCGCCGCCCTGCGCGGCTTGGCCGATCTTCGTCGTTTCGTCACCCAACAGCGCGTCGACGAGGTGCGCCACGAGATTGAGACGCGCTACATGGGCGCGGGCGAGGTCTTCCAGGATTACGTCGACGCCGATGCGCGCGCCGAGGCGCAGTCCACCCGGACGCCGTAGCCGTCCCTGCGCGCCGGGCGGTTTTTTGTAATATGCCCACGTGACGCACGTCATCGTCGCGCCGGACGCCCCCGCCCTTGCCGCAGATCCGCTGGTGGATCTGCGCGCGGCTCTGCCCGAGGCGGTGCTGGACGTGCGCTATGCCGGGACCGCCAACATGCTGGGCCGTCCGGTCTATTCGCGCGCCGCGGCCTTCCTGCGCCGCTCGACGGCGATAAAGCTTGCCGCCGCCGCCGCGGACTTGCGCGCGCGCGGTCTGAGGCTCGTCGTCTACGACGCCTACCGGCCTCTGTCGGCCCAGCGCGTGCTCTGGGAGGCCCGGCCCGATGCGCGCTACGTCGCCGACCCGGCGCGCGGCTCGGCGCACAACCGCGGCGGCGCCGTCGACGCGGGGCTGGCGGACGCGGACGGGCGCGCGCTGGCGATGCCGTGCGATTTCGACGCGTTCGGTCCGCTCGCCGCCCACGGCGCGGCCGGCGCGCCCGCGCCGGCCGCGGCGCGCGTGCGCACGCTTCGGGCCGCGCTGGAGTCCGCCGGGTTCGAGGCCCTGGCCGAGGAGTGGTGGCATTACGCTGATCCCGCGTCGCGCGCCTGGCCCCTGCTTGACGTGCCGCTGGAGGCTTTAGGCTCATGAGTCTGGATATCCCTGGGCCGCATCCGGAAACGTCGCCGGAGCTGGCGGCGCAGAAGGCCGCGGCGGCGCGCGCGGCGTTCCTGGCCTGGAGCCGCGCCGACGTCGCGCAACGGGTCGCGGCCTTGCGCGGTGTGTGGAGCGAACTGGCGCGGCGGCGCGCGGAAGGTGCGGCCGTCGTCGCCGAGGAGATCGGCAAGCCCGCGGCCGAGATCGAACTGCTGGAGTTCGGTCCGGCGGCTTTGCTTGTCGACCATTTCACAAAGTCCGCGCGCCGACTGCTCGACGAACGTTCGGTCCGCGTGCCGTGGATCTTCGCCAACAAGCGCGCGGCGGTGCGGCGGCGGCCGCGCGGGGTGATCGGCGTGATCTCGCCGTGGAATATGCCTTTTTTGATTCCGTTCGGCGACGCGTTCTGCGCGATGCTGGCCGGAAACGCGGTTCTGCTGAAGCCTTCCGAATGGGCGACGCGCACCGCGCTATGGCTGGAAGCCGCGGTCGCGGCGACGGGCCTCCTGCCCGAAGGCCTGCTCTCCGTGGTGCCCGGCGCAGCGGGGGCGGGCGAGCGCGTGGCCGACGCCTCGGACCTGGTCTTGTTCACCGGTTCGGCGTCGGCGGGGCGCGCGGTGGCGGCGCGCGCCGCGGGGCGGCTGACGCCGGCCATCTTAGAGCTGGGGGGTAAGCATCCCATGATCGTGCTGGCCGACGCGCCGCTGGAGCGCGCGTCGGCGGCCGCGGTTTGGGGTGCCTTCCAGAACGCGGGGCAGGTCTGCGTCGGCGTGGAGCGCGCCTTTGTCGAAGGCGAGGTCCACGACGCGTTCGTCGAAAAAGTGCGCGCGCGCATGTCGGCGCTGAGGCTGTCCGGGCCGGATGCGGAAATCGGCCGCTTCGTTCTTCCCGCCGCGCTGGACCGTGTGCAAGCCCAGCTCGACGACGCGCGGGCCAAGGGCGCGCGCGTGATCGGCGGCGAGGTGCTGGACCGGCCGGGCCGGCGCATGGCGCCGGCGTTGGTGCTCGACGCGCGGCCGGACATGGCGGTGATGAGCGCGGAGACGTTCGGCCCCGTGCTGGCGGTCATGAAGGTTGCGCGCGCGGAGGACGCCGTCGTGCTGTGCAACGCGGGCCCTTTCGGCCTGGCCGCCAGCGTGTGGTCGCGCGACGTGGAGAAGGCGGAGCGGCTGGCGGCGGCACTTGACGCGGGGATGACCGGCGTCAACGAGCCCGGCACGCACTACGGCTTCGGCTCTTTGCCTTTCGGCGGCGCCAAAGAGAGCGGTCTGTGGCGCCGCCATGGCGACGAGGGCCTGCTCGCGCTGACCCAGGCGCAGTCCTTGCTGGTGCACGAGTGGCCGCTCGACGTGCCCGACCCCTGGTGGTTTCCCTACGAGGCGCGCAAGACGTCCCTGCTTGCGCGCCTGCTCGGCCTGCCGTGATTCTGGGGGTGCACGCGTCCGTTCGGCGCGGCTTGGCGGTCTCCCTGGAAGAAGCGCGCGCGCTGAACTGCGACGCTCTGCAGATTCTTCCGTATCCGCGCGGCCACGCTCCCGATCTTGAGGAGTTGGCGGCTTTCCGTGCCGCGCGCCGGGCGCTGGGCCTGCGCCTACTTCTGGTGCATTCGCGCTTCGTGCCCAGCCTGGCCTCGGCGGACGAAGCGCGCCGCCAGCGTTCTATTTCGCACCTGGCGCGCGAACTGAGCCTGTGCGCAGGCCTGGGAGGCGACGCCTACGTCCTGCACGCCGGCGCCTACTCGCCGGACGCGTCGCCGGAGGACGGCGTCCGGCTGTTCGCCGACTCCGCGCGCCGCGCGGCCCTGTCGGCGGGCTTCGCCGGCGTGCTTCTCCTTGAAAACGTTCCTGGCGGCGGCCGCCGCTTGGGCGGGACGCTGGAGGAGTTGGCGCGCCTGCGCGACGCGCTGGGTCCCGGCGGCCCGCCCACGGGCTTCTGTTTGGACACCGCGCACGCCTGGGCGGCGGGCTACGACCTGTCCAGCGCCGAAGGCGCGCTGCGCTTCGTGGCCCGCGCCCACCGCCTGCTGGGCGCCGACTCCGTGCGCGCGTTCCATCTCAATGATTCGCGCGCCCTCCTCGGCTCGCACCGCGAGCACCACTGGCATTGGGGCCAAGGCCGCCTCGGCCTGGAAGGCTTGAAGGTCCTTCTTCAGCGCGAGGAGTTCTTCGAAGTCCCGGGAATATTGGAAACGCCCAAGGAGCCGGACGCCGACGCGGCGAATTTGTCGCTCGTGCGCGGCTTGGCCGCGCTGTAGAACCAGACCCGCGGCCGACCGGTCGGCCGCGGGTCCGCGAGAACTAACGATAATCAGTGGCACCGGTGATAGTGCTGTTTCCCATCCGCAGTCAGACGATGGAC
>JABEUV010000093.1 GCA_013044195.1 Elusimicrobiota bacterium
AAGAGCACCCGGTCGCGCGCCCGCCCCTGCGCTACGTCACACCCGCGCGCGACCGGGTGCTCTTCACGCACCGCGACATGGTCCAAGCCCGCGTCGGGCTGTCCGCGGCCGACGAGGTCTATGATCCCAAACGCGTCGTCGACTACATGTTCTACGCGCAATACATGGGCGGCGACATGAGCTCGGTGATCTTCCAAGAGGTGCGCGAGGCGCGCTCGCTGGCCTACTCCGCCGGCGGCGGCCACACGCTCTCCGCCGACAAGGGCGACGAGACCCGGCTCTGGGCCGCGCTCGGTTGCCAAGCCGACAAGACGCCCGAGGCCGCGGAACTCCTGCGCGGGCTCATGCGCGATTTTCCGTCGTCCGCGCCCCGCTTCACGGCCGCGGAAACCGCCCTCGAACAGAGCTATCGGACCAACCCGGTCCAGTTCCGCGCCGTGCCCGACACGGTGATGGGCTGGGAGGACGAGGGCATCACGGGCGGAGACCCCGGCCCCGCGTTGTTTGCGCGCGTGCGGACCTACGCGCTACCCGATCTGGAAGCTTTTGCACGCCGCTTCAAGGAAAAGCCCATGACGCTGTGGGTGCTGGGCGATCGCGACCGCGTCGGCTTGGACAAGCTCAAGACCCTGGGCGATTTCAGCGAGAAAACGCTGGGCGACTTGTTCCCGTACTAGTCTAGCGGGAGCCCGAAGGCGCGGCTGCCGCGCCGGCCGCCACGGTCGCCTGCGCCGCGGCGCCGGCTTGGTAGGCGACGGCGTGAACCTGGCTTACGCCCTGGTTCAGCGCGGCCATGTCGGCGGCGCTGACGCCCGGAGCCGCCTGGACCTGCTGCTGGACCGCGTCGACTTGGTGCAGCGCCCCCGCGATCGGATCGCCGCGCTCGCCCAGCGCGCCGAAATTGTAGACCGGCCCGGCCGCGCGCTCCATCAACTGAGAGCGGTCGCTGGAGCCGTAGTGGACGACGGCGCCGACGGCCGCGACGGAGCGCACTCGGACCGCCTTGGCCGTCAACGCGGACTTCGCCGCGCCGCTGGGCGCGGCCCCCGGCGCGGTAGGAACCGAGTAGGACGACCCCGCCCCGCCTGAGACGTCGGCCGGACCCGTCGCGATCAGATGCACCGCGGCTTCCGAGCGAGCGGCCTCGACGGCCCCGGAGACCGCCGCCGGCGCGGCGGCCCGCGCGACGGTCGGCGCGGCCGGGCCTTGCGGCTGCGGCGCGGCCTCAGGTCCGGGACGGAACTCGTCCGACAGCAGCGGCGCGGGCGAGCCGGAAGGAGCCCGCGCGGTGAAAGTCGCCGGGGCCGGAACAGGAAGCTCCGCCACCCGCGACGCAGGCGCCGCAAACACCGAACCCGAAACGACCGCGGACGCGGGGGCCTCGCCGCGCGGAACCACGAAATAGGCGCCGACGCCGACGACGAGGCCGAACCCGAGAAGCCCCGCCGCGACCGCCTGAACCTGAGCCTTGCCGTTCGCGTTCATACCCTGTCCCCCATCCGCTCCCGGGAGTATAAGGCCGGCTCTCTGCGGCCGCAAGGCCGTTTACTCATTTTTTACCCGTGCGCTTCGACGCCGCTCGGAGCTGCGGCCAGTTCCTGCGCCAGGCCTTCAAGCACCGCATCTTGCGGGAACAAGCGCGTCGCCGCCAAGGCGCGCCGTGCCGCCTCATCGCGCCGGCCCAGGGCGATCAGCGCGCGCAGGCCGTTGACGTGAAAGGCTCTCTCGTTCGGGTATTTCGCGGCGCCGCGGCCGCAAATCTCCGCGCAGTCCTCGTAGCGCCGCGTACGCCCATAGACGGCGGCCAAGCCGAGCCAGCCGTGGGTTTCCTGGCCGCGCGCAAGCAGCCACTCGCACAGCGCTTCGGCTTCTCCATACATCTCGAAGGATATCTGCGCCGAAAGCATGGTCTCCACGAAGCGCTCCGCTCCATCCGCGCCAAGCGCTTTCAAGCGGCGCAATATCTGAAGAAAATGGCGGCAGGGCGTCCATGCGTGCCGACCTTCCCCCAACGGCAAGCGCACAAGCCGACGCACGTCCTCGGGATGGATCCGGCCGGCCTCCGGCATATAGAGGAGGCGCGGCTTTTCCTCTCCGGGCCACGGCGGCAAGCGGCCAAAGGACAGCCGCGCGCCCGCGGGAATGATCAGCCGCTCGACGGGGAGTTCGAAAACGGCCGGCTCGTCGGCGGGCAGACGTCCTTCGGCCAGCGCGGCGGCCTCCGCCCAATGCAGGTCCACCGTGGATTCGCGGTCCAAGTACAGCCGCACGCCCGCGAAGCGCCGCACGCCGCGCAAAAGCGAGAACACCTGCCCGGGCATATGGCCCATCCAGAGAAATTCCTTGCCGCGCGGGGCGCGCAAGCCGCGCGCCGCGACGAACTCCCGCACGCGGTCGCGCGCGGGAAACACCGGCACCCACACGCCGCCCAGTTCCGCGTCCTTGTCCGCCCAGACGGGAAACGACGCGTCGGCGTGCGTGACGCGCTTGACCTCGCCCTGCGCCAGCGGCTCGTCCAAGGTCAGCAGGTATGTCTCCGACCTCAGCAGTTCGCGATACAGCGCCGCGCGCGGCGC
>JABEUV010000094.1 GCA_013044195.1 Elusimicrobiota bacterium
GAAGAACAGTACCGACGGCGCAAGGAAATCTACTTAAGAAACCAGGCAAAAGCCTTCGGCTATTCCTTGGTGCCAGCTTGAAGTTTATTAGAAGTCGCGGTTCGTTCGCGCGCCAGCACGCTTCCCAGCGCATTCCAGGCTTCGTCGACGGTGGGGTGGCGTCCGTCCGTGTCGAGGATCACGTGCCCCGGCCGGTGTCCGTAGCCGAAGCGCCAGGTCTCGGTGTGGCTGAACAATTCCACCGTCGGCGCGCCCACGGCGACGGCCAGGTGCATGGGGCCGGTGTCGGCGGTGAGCACGGCGCGCGCGCGGGCGACCGTCGCGGCGAACGCGCGCAAGGACAACTCGGGCGCCACGACGACGCCGGGCGGGATGACGCGGCCGCGCAGGAGCGCGCGCTCGGCCGGTCCTCCGGTCAGCGCCACGCGCCGCCCCGACGCGCGCAGGCGCGCGGCCAATTCTAGGAACCACTCCGGCGGCAGGCGCTTCTCGGCGCGCGCGCCTAAAAAAAGCGCGACGGAATTTTCATCCAGGCCCCAGCCGTGCCACGTTTTCTCCCCCGCTTCCAATTCGCCGGGACCGAAGTGCCACTCGGTGCGCAGGTCGGCGTCGGGCGGCAGATCCGCGCGGGGTGCCGCCGCGCGTGCCAGCCGGGCCAGGTTGACGGTCTCATGCGCCCGTTCGACCGGCACGGCAACCAGGTCGGTCAGGAAGCGTTGCGCGTCGCCGCGGTCGAAGCCGAAGCGGCGCGGCGCGCCCGATAGCGCGGTCCAGGCCGCGCTCGATAGGGAGAACGCGTGGTGCGGCGAGAAGTCGAAGGCCAGGTCGTAGCCGCGCGCGCGCAGACCGGGCAACGCGCGCGCCGTCAGGACTTCGTCGACGCAGGGGTTGAAGCGCAGGGCGTCGCCGTAGGCGTCGGCGAGCAGGACGTCCACGCGCGCGTTCGCAAAGGCCCTCTTGAGCAGGCGCAAGGACGGCGTGAGCAGGAGCAGGTTGCCCAGGCGCGCGTCGTGGCGCACGGCCAGCACGCGGCGCACGGCCGCGGCGTCCACGGGCCCGTCCGGGCGGCGCGGGCGCGGCAGGAGCCCCAGCAAGCCGGCGCGCAGCGCGGCCTTGCCGCCGCGCTCCAGCGCCTTGCCCCAGCTTTTTAGTCCCCCCACGCGGGCGATTCTATCACTTTGTATAATGGACCCATGCCGCGTGTGCTTTGGAGCGTGGACGGTCCGGTCGGGCGCCTGACGCTCAATCGCCCCGAGGCGCTGAACGCGCTCGATGAAGAGACGGCCGCGGAATTTTCCGCCGCCGTGCGCGCGGCGGCGCGTTCCGCGGCGAAAGTCGTGGTGTTGGAAGGCGCGGGCCGCGCCTTCTGCGCGGGCGGCGACCTCCACTTCATCGAACGCAACCAACGCCGGACCGCCGCCGACCTGGCCCCGCGCATGCGCCGCTTCTACGGCGCGTTCCTGTCCGTGCGCGCCCTGCCGCAGATCGTGGTCGCGAAGGTGCAGGGCGCGGCCTTCGGCGCGGGCCTGTGCCTGGCGCTGGCCGCCGACCTGCGCGTGGCCGCGGAGGACGCGCGGCTGTCCTTCAATTTCGTGCGCCTGGGCCTGAACCCGGGCATGGCGGCCTGGCCGCTGGCGCGCGCCGCGTTCGGCGACGCGCGCGCGCGCGAACTGCTGGTCACCGGGCGTACGTTCTCCGGCCGGGAACTGGCGGCCTGGGGCGGCGGCTTCGCGGCGGCCCCCGACGCGCTTCTTGCGGAGTCTGAGGCTCTGGCGCGGCGCGCGGCGGTCGGCTGCGGCGCGGCCCTGCGCCTGCTTAAGGCGGAGACGCGCCTGCAAGAGAACCTGGCGCCGTTTTTGACTTTCGAGGCGCGCGGCCAGGCGCGCGCGTTTCGCGGGCCGGACTTGGCCGAGGGCTTGGCCGCCGCGCGCGAGCGGCGCGAGCCGCTTTTTCGCGGCTGAGCGCACGCTCGGCGAAGGTTCTGCGAAATTATTTTTCTAGGTCTTGCACGCGGCTTAATTTCGATGTAAGATAATCTTAGTAATAAATAGAGCCTGTCCGCCCCGAATAAAAACCCCTCGGGAGCGCGTCATGATCGAGAACACGCTGCGCGTGTTGGTCATCGAGGATGATCCGGATTACGTGGAGATACTGCGCCTGTGTCTCGACGAGTCCGACGCGATGGACCTCCGCTTCGAGATCGACGGCGCCACGCGCCTGTCCGAAGGGCTCACCAAGCTTCTGGCCTTCCGCTACGACGCCGTGCTCGTCGACCTGGGCCTGCCCGACGCCAGCGGCCTGGAGGCTCCGCTGGCCGTTCTGCGCGCCGCACCCGACACGCCGGTGCTGGTGTCGACGAACTACGGCGACGAGAAGACCGCGCTTGAGGCCATGCGCCTGGGCGCGCAGGACTTCATGATCAAGGCGAGTTCCGACTCGCGCCTGCTCAAAAGATCCATCCGCTACGCCGTCGAACGCAAGAGCGTGCACGCCCAGCGCGACCAGATCATCCGCGCCGCCGCCGACGGGATGGTGGTCATCGACGCGTCCGGCGTCGTCCAGTTCGCCAACGCGGCGGCCGAGACCGTCCTGGGCGCGCCGCCGCAGGGACTGATCGGCCGGGAGTTCGCCTTTCCCGCGCGCGTGGGCGACAGGACGGTGCTGAGCGTCGCGCGTGAAGGCTCCACGCCGGCCTCGATCGACATGCGCGTGACCGAGGTGTCCTGGAACGGGCGCCCCGCCGCGCTGGCCAGTCTGCGCGACGTGACCGAACTGCGCCGCGTCGAGCAGTTGAAGGCGGAGATCTCCGAGCGCCGCAGACTTGATGAGCTTAAGGACCAGTGGATCTCGATCCTCTCGCACGAGCTGCGCACGCCGCTGACGGTCATCAAGGGCGCCGTGATCGACCTGGACGACGACGAGCGCTCTCCGCTGACCGAGGAGCAGAAGGGCTTGGTCCGGATGGCGCGTCGCCAGGCGGAACGCATCGAGCGCATGGTGCTGAAGATTCTGGACCACGCGCGGCTGGAATCCGGAGCCGTGAGCCTCAATGCGGAGCGGCTTGACGCCGCCGAGGTGATCGCGCGCGTCGCCGAGGATTTTAGGCGCGCGGCGGCCGATCGGGCGCTGGCCTTGGAGCTCGACTGCGCGAAGGACCTGCCGCCGCTGAACGCGGACCGGGACCTGTTCGAGCAGTTGGTGGTGAACCTGGTCGACAACGCCTTGCGCTTCGCGCGCGCGCGCGTGGTCGTGCGCGCAAGGTCCGCGGCGGACGGGAGCTTCGAGCTGTCCGTGAGCGACGACGGCGCGGGTATTCCCGAGGAGAAGCGCGCCAAGCTGTTCACGCGCTTCGGCCAGCTCGTGCGCGAGCGGGGCGCCGACGGCTACAGCGGCACGGGCCTGGGGCTGTCGATCTGCAAGCAAATCGTGGATATGCACCATGGCGCCATCGCGGTGGACGGCGCGCCGGGGCGCGGGACGGCGTTCACGGTGCGTCTTCCGGCGGCGGCGACGGCGACGGCGGGAGCGTCGGGCCGGGTCGAATCCGCCGGTCTGGGAGGTTCGCGATGAAGAACTACGGGGCGACGAAGCCGAAGGTGGTCGTGGTGGACGACGAGAAGGACTTCCTGAGGATCATCGAGAGCTGGCTTCAGGAACGCTACAGCGTCACGTGCCTGCCGGGCGGCGAAGGTCTTGCCGAGGAGATACGCGGCTTGGAGCCGGATCTGGTCCTCCTCGACGCGCACATGCCGGCGCAGAGCGGCTTCGACGTGTGCGGGAGGCTGCGGTCTTCGCCGGACGGCGCGTATCTGCCGATCGTGTTTCTGACCGGCTCGAACGCGGACGAGGATTTTCTGCGCCACTTGGACGCCGGCGGCAGCCGCTACCTGACCAAGCCGATCAATCGGCGCGAGCTGCTGGCGGCGGTGGCCGAGGAACTGGGGCAGGCCGTCTGAGGACCTGCGCGTCTTGGAGTCGTCCGGGGGCTTTCATGGGGACGCAGAGCGGCGCGGGCCGCGTGCTGATCGTCGGCGCCGGAGGCGAGGGCGGGTCGGAGCTTGAAGCGGCGCTCAAGGAGCGCGGCTTCGACGTGGTTTCGGCCGGCTCGGGCGCGGAGGCCTTGAAGCTCCTCGACGAGGACTTCGCGGCGGTCCTGCTTGACGCGAGCATGCCGGGAATGGACGGGGCGCAGACCGCGGAGCTGGCCGGCCGCTGCGAGCGCGGCCGCGGAACGCCGATCATTTTCATGACCGGGGAGTGCAAGGCCCGGGAGTTCGCCGACGGCCGCGGCGCGCGGTGCGCCTACGAGTGCGTCTTCAAGCCGCACGCGCCGCAGATGCTGAGCGCGAAGATCGCGCACGCCCACGTGAACGATCAGTGCGGCCGCTTCTTCTCCCTGTCGCTCGACATGCTGGGCGTCATCGGCTTCGACGACCGTCCGCGCGAGCTCAGCGCCAGTTGGGAGTCGACGCTGGGCTGCGCGCGAAAGGAACTGCTGGGGATGCGCTTGGACGACCTGCTCCACCCCGACGACCGCGCGGCGGCGCGCCAGCGCGTGGCGGAACTGCGCGCGGCGGCGGGCGCGCCCCTGACGTGGGAGAATCGGATTCTGCGCCGGGACGGAACCTGCCGCCGGCTATTATGGCGCGCGGCGGCTTTCGAACGCGACGAGGTCTACTACGCGGCCGTGCGCGACGTCACGGAAAGCCGCGATATGGAGGAGCGCGTGCGCGGCCTCAACGCGGAATTGGAAAAGCGCGTGAGCGCTCGCACCGCGGAGCTTGAAGCGGCCAACCGGGAGCTGGAGGCGTTCGCGTACTCCGTCTCCCACGACCTGCGCGCGCCGCTGCGCAAGATCGACGGATTTTCCGGCATCCTGGCGCGGCGCTGCGGCGCCGGCCTGGACGAGGAGAGCCGCAGGCTCATCAAGGTCATCGGCGAGGGCTGTTCGCTCATGGGCCGGCTTATCGACGACCTGCTGGAGTTCTCGCGGCTGGGCCGCAAGGAGATGCGCAGCGGCGACGTCGACATGACCGCGCTCGCGCGCGGAGTTCTTGAAGACCTGCTTAAGCAGGCGCCGGGTCGACGAGTCGATATTCGCCTTCTGCCCCTGCCTTCCGCGCGCGGCGACGCCGCGCTGCTGCGACAGGTCTTGGTCAATCTGCTGTCGAACGCGCTGAAGTTCACGCGGGGGCGACCGGACGCGGAAGTCGAGATCGGCGCGGCGGCCGGCGGCGAGGCGGAAAACGTCTACTTCGTCAAGGACAACGGCGCCGGCTTCGACATGCGCCACGCGGGCAAGCTGTTCGGCGTCTTCCAGCGCCTGCACACGTCCGAGGAGTTCGAGGGCACCGGAATCGGCCTGGCGCTGGCGTCGCGCATCGTCAAGCGCCACGGCGGACGCATCTGGGCGCAAGGCGCGCCGGGCGCCGGCGCGACGTTTTCGTTCGCGCTGCCGCGCGGAGGTCCGCCATGACGGCCGCGCTCGCCGCGGACGTTCTGCTGGTCGAAGACGACGCGCAGGAGGCGGAGCTCGCGCTCGACGCCTTGCGCCGCGCGTGCGGCGAAGCGCGCGTCGCGGTGGCGCGCGACGGCGAGGAGGCCCTCGATTTCGTGCTGGGACGGGGCGGACCGGCCGCGCCGGCCGCGCCGGCCGCGCCGGCCGCGGTCTTGCGCCTCATCCTGCTCGACCTGAAGCTGCCCAAGGTCGACGGCTTCGACGTGCTCTCCGCGCTGAAGTCGGACGCGGCGGCGAAAGTCATTCCGGTGGTGATCCTGACCGCCTCGAAGATGGATCAGGATATCCTGCGCAGCTACCGGCTGGGCGCCAACGGCTACGTCGTCAAGCCGGTGGACTTCGAGGAGTTTTCCGAGGCGGTCCGCGCCGTAAGCGCCTTCTGGCTCGCGCTCAATCGCGGCGTCTGACGAACGCGACCGCGGTAAGTTATCGGTAATTTCCGGTCCCTGGGTCTTGCGCGCGGGCGGCGCCGGAAGTAAGATGACTTCAGGGCGGCGCTCCGCCCTCCCGCTGACGACCCCTCGGGAGGCGGCCATGATCGAGAACTCGGTGCGTGTTCTGGCGATCGAGGACGATCCGGACTATGTCGAGCTGATTCGGCTGTGTCTCGACGAGTCCGACGGGATGGGCCTGACCTTCGAGCTCGAATCGGCCTCGCGGCTGTCCGAAGGCCTGACGAAACTGCTCGCGTTCAGCTACGACGCAGTGCTCGTCGACCTGGGCCTGCCCGACGCGCGCGGCTTGGAGGCGGCCCGGTCGGTCCTGCGCGCAGCGCCCGACACGCCGGTGCTGGTCTCGACGAACCTCGGCGATGAGAAGGCGGCGCTGGAGGCCATGCGCCTGGGCGCTCAGGACTTCATGATCAAGGCCAGCTCCGACTCGCGCCTGCTCAAGAGGTCCATCCGCTACGCCATCGAGCGCAAGGGCGTGCTCGCCCAGCGCGACCAGATCATCCGCGCCGCCGTCGACGGGATGGTCGTCGTCGACGCGTCCGGAGTCGTCCGGTTCGTCAACGCGGCGGCCGAGGCCGTCCTGGACGCGCCCGCGCAGGGCCTGCTGGGACGTCCGTTTCCCCATCGCGCCCAGGTCGGAGAGTCCGCCCTGCTGAGCGTGCCGCGCGAGGGCCGCCCGCCGGCCGTCATCGACATGCGCGTGACGGAGGTGTCGTGGAACGGCGCTCCCGCCGCGCTGGCCAGCCTGCGCGACGTGACGGATCTGCGCCGCGTGGAGCAGTTGAAGGCGGAGGTCGTCCAGCGGCGCAAGCTCGACGAACTGAAGGATCAATGGATCGACACGCTCGCGCACGACCTGCGCACGCCGCTGACCATCATCAAGTGCGCGATCGTCGACTTGAGCGACGACGGCGATCCGCCTCTGTCCGGGGAGCAGGCGGCGCTCGTCGACATGGCGCGGCGCCAGGTGGAGCGCGTGGAGAGAATGACGTCGAAAATACTCGAGCATTCGCGCCTGCGGTCGGGAGTCGCGACGTTGGCGCCGGAGCCTCTGGACGCCCCCGCGCTGATCTCCGCGGTGGTTTCGGACTTCCAGCGCGCGGCGGCCGATCGCGCCCTGGCGCTTGACGCCGATTGCGCGAAAGGACTGCCCGCGTTGCACGCGGATCGTGAGCTCTTCGAGCAATTGCTGGTCAACCTCGTCGACAACGCGCTGCGCTTCGCGCGTTCCCGGGTCATGGTGAGCGCAACGGCGACGGAGGACGGAAGCTTCTCTCTGGCGGTGCGCGACGACGGCGTCGGCATTCCCCCCGAGAAATCGGATATGATCTTCGCCCGATTTCACCAATTGGGGCGCGAGCGCGGAACGGACGGCTACAAGGGCACGGGCCTGGGGCTGTCGATCTGCAAGCAGATCGCGGACATGCACCGCGGCCGCATCACCGCGAAAAGCCGCCCGGGCGAAGGAACGACGTTCGAGGTCCGGCTTCCGTTGGCGGGACCCGTCGCGGCGTCGCCGGGGCCGTCGGACCCTGGAGCGTGCGCCGACCCGGGAGGAGCGCGATGAGAACGGCGCCGAGTCGTCGCGTTTTCAACGATCGCCCCGAGGAAACGGCGGAGCTTCTGCTTGTCGAGGACGACTCCGACGAGGCTGGACATTTAAGCCCGCGCTAATCAGGCTTTAAACGCGTCTGCGAGCGCGGCGGACACAATTAGTAATATGCGGACGGTTCAGGCGTGGGAATCAACATGACGCTCAACAGGCTGGAATCATTCATCGATCCGATGATCGCGATGGCCGCGACTCAATTCCCACGCCAATGCGGCAATTGCCGGCGACAATTCTCCGATTTCAAGCAATACATTCAGGAGACGCGGCCTATCGGTCCGCCGACGCTCATGCAAGGCGCCGTTCTGGACCCGATCCACGTGATCTCCTGGACGAACTGCACGTGCGGCAGCACCTTGGTTTTATTTTGCGTGGACGCCGCGGAAGACATGCATGAGCGGTTCATTCGGGCCCTGGAGGCGGAGTCCGCCGAGAGCCGTCGGCCGATCGACGAACTTCTGCAGCTCCTAAGGGCCGAGGTGCGTCGACGCGTGCTTTCGTCATGACGACGAAGGCGGCGAGGACGGTCTGCCTGGCGGCGATGGGCTTGCTGAGTTGCGCTTGGCCGGTTTTCGGCGAAACCTACAGCTTCGGCGTTGTCCCGCAGGAGAACTTGGCCGTGTTGAGCCGACTGTGGCTGCCGTTGCTGGACGTTCTGGCGCAGAAGACCGGCGTTAAAATTCAGTTTGAAACCGCTCCGAGCATCGAGGAGTTCAACGCGCGCTGCCGCCAAGGACGCTATGATTTCATCTACGTCAACCCGTACGTGTACGTCCAGGACGGCCGGGCGGCGGGCTATGCGGCCTTCGCCCGGGAGGCCGGCCGCATGCACGGCATTCTCGTCGTGGCACGCAAGAGCCCCATCCGCCGAGTCGCGGATCTGAAAGGCAAGCGCATCGCGTTTCCAGATCCGCAGTCTTTTGGAGGGACGTTCCTCAACAAACAGCTGCTGAAGGCTTCGGGGCTTGATCTCGAGCGCGACGTGTCCGTCTCCTATTTAAGCTCCCACGATGACGCCTACCAGGCCGTGCTGAACGGTCTTTCCGACGCGGCGGGCGGGGTGCCGCGCACCTTCGGCTTGCTGCCGCCGCAGGCCCGCGCGCGCTTGCGCGTGCTGGCGCGCACGCCGGGAGTGACGACGCTGCCCTTCGCGGCCCAGCGCCGCGTGCCCGCCGCGGCGGTTGAAAGCGTCGCGCGGGCGCTGACGGGGCTGGCCGACGACGAACGCGGCAGGAAGCTGCTCGAAGCCGTCGGAATCAAGCGGATCGTGCGGGCCGCGGACGCCGACTGGGACGACGTGCGGCGGTTGGCGGCGGGAGGTTTCGCGCGATGAGGCTGATCCCGCGGACCCTGTTCATGCGCATCCTTCTGCTCGTGGAGGGCGTGCTGCTTCTGTCTTCCGTCGCCGTCATCGGCCTGGCCTCGCGGACGATCAAGACTCTGCTCATGCGCAGTCAAGACGAGCGGGCCGGGGCGGTCGTCAGCTTGATCGACGGGATGCTCACCGACGACCTTTCGGGCCTGGAAAAGCAGATGAACGCGATCGAGACGATGCCGCGCGTGGCCGAATTGAGTCTTGCCGCGGGAAAAACGAGCGTGCCCGGAGGCCTTGCGGAGCGGCTCAACGCCCTGGCCGCGGCGCTGGGCGGCGACATCGAAATAGCCCGCGTCGGCGGCGGTATCGTTTACTCGACGAACCCGAGTCGAAGCCTCAAGCACGGACCGAAGGAAAGGAAGTTCATGGCCATGGCGGCCAAAGGAACGCCTCTGCCGGCCCAGTTGATTTCGGACACGGGCGGGGTCACGCTTTTTTCCTCGCGCCCTCTCTATCGTCCTTCGGTCAAGAATGAGGCGAGCGCCCCGAGGATCATCTGCACCGCGTGGATCGATCTGGATTCCGGCTGGGTGGAGGAGATGGCCACGCGGGCCGGCTCGCCGTTGGCCCTGCTTCAGGGAGGCACGGTCTCCGCCTCAAGCCTTGAGGACGTCGTCGGGCGCCATTGGCTGGATTATGCCCGCGTCTCGTCCTGGCCGCACGCCTTTACCGTCGAGAGCGACGGAGGAAAAAACTATTTTCGAATGCAGGCGAGCCCCGTCTCCGTCGCCGACCGCAACGGCGTGCCGGTTTTTCTCGTCACCGGCAGTTCCCTGAACTCTCTGCGGCGGGAGATCTTTCGAATTCAGCGCTCGTTCGCCGTTGCCGCCGCCGTCGGCGGCCTGATCGTCGTTCTGACGCTCGCCTACATGCTGTGGCTGCTCTCGCCGCCGCTGAAGAGGCTGATCGAGGCCAGCAAGACCATCTCGGTCGACGGGCCGGAGTCCTTCGCGGGCGTGAAAATTGTCCCCGGCGACCCCCAGGAAATCCAGACCCTGGCCCTCCACTTTAACCGGATGGCCGGCGCGCTCAAAAATCGCGTCGAGAGTCTCCTGAAGACGCAGGCGGAGGTGCGCGAGCTCAACGCGAGTCTGGAGGCCCGGGTCCAGGAGAAAACGGCCGCTCTCAAGGACTCGATGACCAGGGCCTTCCACTCCGAGAAGATGTCTTCCGTCGGCCAGTTGGCCGCGGGGGTGGCCCATGAGATCAACAACCCCTTGGGCGTGATCCTGGGCTTCGCGCAAGGCATGGCGTCGCGCCTGAGCGCCGACGACCCGTACGCGCTGCCGCTGCGGTCGATCGAGCGCGAGACTCTGCGCTGCAAGGCCCTGGTGCAGAACCTCCTTGCGTTTTCGCGCCGGGGCGAGCGGGAGTTTTCCGAAGTGGATCTGCGCGCCGCGGTCGGCGCGGCTCTTCAACTTGTTAAACCCCGCGCGCATCTGCGCTCCGTGGAGGTGCGCGAGGAATTGGGCGTTCAGCCCCTGCTTGTCTGGGGCGACTCCGGGCAGCTGCAGCAGGTGATCATCAACCTGTGCAACAACGCCATCGACGCGATGCCCGACAAGGGGACCCTGACGGTGCGTTTGGGAACAAGCGCGCTGAGGCCCGGTTACTCCCGGCTGGAGGTCGAGGACACGGGTTCCGGAATTCCGGAGTCGCTGCGCGAGAAAATATTCGACCCGTTCTTCACCACCAAGGAGCCCGGGCAGGGCACCGGTCTGGGCTTGGCCTTGATCCATGAGATCGTCACGCGTCACAGCGGCAGCGTCGGGTTCCGCCCCGCTCTCGGGCACGGAACGGTGTTTCACGTGGAACTCCCCCCGCCTCCTGCGAAGCCGGCGTAAAGCGCGAAAGGCGCGGCGGGTTTCCGGCCGGAGCTACGCGAGCGGAAAATCAGCGAAGAAGGACGTGCCGCGGCCTTCTTGCGTGGCGTATTCCAGGCGGCCGCGGTGCCGGCGGGTCAACTCGTGGACCAAGGATAGTCCCAATCCCGTCCCTCGCCCAGGCTCCTTGGTGGTGAAAAACGGGTCGAAAATCCTTGCGCGTATGCCGGCGGGGATGCCCGTGCCGGCGTCCTTGACCTCAAGCCGCGCCCAGGCCTCGCCGTCGCGCTCGACGCGCCGGCAGGAGACGGTCACGGCGCCGCCGGACGGCGATGCGTCGATGGCGTTATTGCTCAGGTTGATGACGATCTGCTGGAGCTGATTGCCGTTGCCGACGATGATGAGGCCGTGGTCCGAGAGTTCCCGCGAGATCGTGATCCCGCGCAGGCGCGCCTGAGCGTCGACCAGCAGGAGCGCCGACGCGACGCAGGCCGCCAGATCCAGCTTCGCGTCAGCCGGGGCCTCCTGGCGCGAAAAAGTCAGGAGGCTCTGCACCAGTTCCTTGCAGCGCAGGGACTCTCGTTCGATGGAACGCAGGGGCATCATGATCTCGGAGTCCGGCGCAAGCCTGCCCACCGCGCTCTGCGCGAAGCCCAGGATCACTCCCAAAGGGTTATTGATCTCGTGAGCGACCCCGGCCGCGAGCTGGCCGATCGCGGAGAGCCGGTCGGAGACGCGAAGCCGATTTTCCAGCGCCCGCCTCTCGGAGATGTCGCGCACGGCGGTCATGACGACCTCACGGCCGTAGTAAAAATAAAGCTTTTCTTCGACTTCGATGGAAAAACGCGCGCCGTCCTTGCGCACGCCGATGGCCTCATAACGCCGGGGCTCCCGTCCGACGGCGACGGGCGCGGCGTCGTCCTCGGGAGTCATCAAATCCGAGAGCTTGCGGCCGGCCAGTTCGGCGCCGGCACAGCCAAAAAGCCGCCCGCACGTGTCGTTGGCGTCGAGGATGACGCCGTTTTCGTGAAGCGCGATTCCCTCAAGGGTTGAGTTGAAGAGGCGGCGCACGTTTTCCTCGCTTGCGGCCAGGCGTTCGATGAGTCTCAGGCGCGAGCCGAGCGAAACGCTGCTGACCACAAAGACCGTGGCGAGCCCGAAAAAAAGAACGACGCCGGAGGTCCCCCCATGGAACCGCACCGCGACGGCGGCGGTCAGGGCCATCACGTAGGCGAAAAACCATAGGAGATCGCGCGGCGAATTCAATAATGTCGACGCGCCGAACACCACGATAAAGCAGCCTTCGACGTAGGCGACGTGGAGCTTGTTGGCGGAGAGGAGGAGGTAGTAGTGGGTGATGAGCGTGTAGCAGGCGGCGGCGATCAGGACGTCGACATGACGCCGTGCCCAGTCTCTCCAAAACGTGGCGGCGAACATGGCGAGGAGAAGGCCGGCGACGGCGACGCGTCCGACAAGGTCGTCATGCGCTCCCGGGACCAGATACGTGAAAATAAGCCACCAGGCGGGATAAAAAAACGCTCCAAGCAGCAGGTAGCGGCGGGCCAGATGCAGACTCGTCGCCCGGCGCGGGGCGAGACCTTCCGCGGCGGGGCCGTTCACTCTCCTCCTTAGATCCTGGAGTTCATTGCGGCGGCCAGCATTTCCCGCACGAGAGCCCGCAGAGTCGCGGGCGGGCAGGGCTTGGTCAGGGACGCGTCCGCGCCGACCTGGGCGGCCGCGGCGCGTCCTTCCTGTTCGCTGAGGGCGGTGAGCAGAAGCGTGCGCGGAAGCGCCGCGCCCGGTTTCTCGCGCAGTCGCCGGATCAAATCGCCTCCGCTCATGCCGGGCATCATCATGTCGACGATCAGCAGATCCGGCTTGTCTTGCAGGGCCGCGCTCAGCCCGCTAAGCCCATCGACGGCTTGGAGTATCCGATAGCCCTCGCCGCGCAAGGTCGCTTGAACAAGAGCGCGATTGACCGCGCAGTCGTCGACGATCAGCACGACGGCGGCGCCCGGCGCGGGGGCGGACGGGCTCATGACGGAAGTCCACGCGCGGCCAGGCGGGCGGCGACCGCCTCCAGCGTGCGCCGCGGCAGGCTGGGCTTGGGGACGTATCCGTCGAAGCCCGCCTCAAGAGCGAGGCGCTCGTCGCCGTTCATCGCGTGCGCGGTGTAGGCCAGGACCGGTATATCGCGCCAGCGCGGGTCGCCTTTCAGCCAGCGCACGACCTCCCAGCCGGTCACGCGCGGCATGGAGAGGTCCAGGAGAATCAGGTCGGGAACCTCGCGCTTGACGGCGTCCATCGCCTCCTGCCCGTCTTGGGCGAGAGTGACCGCGTAGCCGGCGCGGGTGAGCGCCAAGCGCATGATCGTCCGATTGTCCTCGTCGTCGTCGGCGAGCAGTATCTTGTCAGGCATGAGCGGCCTCCTTGGGAGCGCCCGCGTGGAGCGCGGACAAGCGTTCGGTCAGCCGTCGAATCGCGTCCAGCGCGCTCAGCGGGGATTTCTCGATGACCAGCGCCACGCGCCGGTCAAGCTCCGTTTGTTGGCTTTCGGTCAGGCTCGCGTTCGTCAAAACGATGACGGGAATATCTTTCCAGTCCGGCTTGCGCTCGATTTCCGCCAGGAAATCAAAACCGTCCATGTCCGCAAGGAGCAGGTCGAGAAAGATCGCGCCGGGCCGAGGCTCGGTTTCCAGCGCCAGAAGGGCCTCGGCGCCGGTCGTCGCGGCGTCGACGCGGTATCCCGCGTCTTCCAGAGCGCCGCGAAAGGCGGTTTGACTCTGCGCATCGGCGTCGACGACCAGCAGGCGGCGCGCGCGATCGGCCGCCAAAGCCGCCAGTCGGGACAATAAGTCCCGCTTCTCGAAGGGCTTGACGATGTAATCCGACGCGCCCAGCGCGAAGCCCAGGCCCTTGTTCTCGATGATGGACAGGATGATCACCGGGATCGTCCTCAGCTCCGGATCGTTCTTGAGCGTCTGCAGGATGGACCAGCCGTCGCGATGGGGCATCATGATGTCCAGCGTGATCGCGTAGGGCTTGAGCTGCCGGGCCAGCGCCAAGCCCTCCTCGCCGCTGAGCGCGCCGACCAGGCGATAGCCGGAATGCGCGAGGGTGTCTGAAAGAAGGCGGAGCACCTCGGCGTCGTCGTCGATGGCGAGAATGACGGGACGCTCGTCGCCGGGCGCGCTTGGGGCGGCGAGAACCGGAGCGGACGGCTTCGGGGCCAGGACCGGCGCCGGAAGTTCGACGCCGAACACGCTGCCTTCCCCCACGCGGCTTTCGACCGTGATCTCGCCGTTGATAAGGACCGCCAGTTTCTTGACGATGGCCAGGCCCAGGCCCGTGCCGCCGTGCTCGCGGCGCGCGGAGCCGTCGAGCTGGCGGAATTCCTCGAAGATCAGCGGTATGTCGGAATCGGCGATGCCGGCGCCGGTGTCGGTGACGGAGAGGACGGCCGTCTTGCGGGCCTCGTCATGGACAAGCCTGACCGTCACCTTCCCCTTCTCCGTGAACTTGAGGGCGTTGCCGACCAGATTGACGAGGATTTGCTTGACCTTCGTGCGGTCGCTGTGCAGACGAAGCGCGGCCGGCCTCACGGCTTCCAGCCCGATGCCTTTATTCAGGGCCAAGGCCTGCATCGTGTCGACGACTTCCTGGACCAGCGCCGAAGCGTCGAAGTCTTCCAGGAAGACGGGCATCATCCCGGCATTGAGTTTGGAAAGGTCGAGAACGCCGTTGATCAGCGTCAGAAGGTCCTGGGAGCCGGCGAGCGCGCGCGCCAGCGCCTCGTTCTGTTCCGTCGTCAACTCGCCGTAAGTGCCGTCCAAGAGCAGTGACGTGTATCCGACCACGGCGTTCAGCGGCGTGCGCAGTTCGTGGCTCATGTTCGCCAGGAACTCGGACTTCATCCTGTTGAGGTTCTCAAGCGCGCCGACCTCGTCTTTGAGCTTGCGGCGCTCGTAGGCGCGGGTCAGCAGGCGAACTAGGTTGTCCGGCTCATACGGCTTGGTGATGTAGTCGTAGGCGCCCAGCTTCATCGTCTCGACGGCCGTCTCCAGGGTCGCAAAGCCCGTGGCCATGATCACCTCGATCGAGGGGCGCAGGACCTTGAGCTGGCGCAAGGTTTCGACGCCGCTTAGCCCCGGCATCATTATGTCGCAGACGGCCAGATCAAAGTCGCGGCTTCGCGCCAGCCGCAGCGCCTCCTCTCCGCAAGACGCCCCGACGACCGTAAATCCGCGCTCGGGCAGGACGTAGGCCAGCATATCGCGCAGACCCGCCTCATCGTCGATCACAAGGACGGAGGGCTTCGCCGGGGAGGTTTCCATAATACGGAGGATAATTCGCCGGCCCCAGCCGCGGCTGTGGCGGCGCTGAACGAATTCTTAAGCGCGAAGACCGGGTGAGGAAACTACGGCAGGGCCGGAAGGTCGACGGTGAAGACGGCCCCGCCCTCGGGCCGGTTGGCGGCGGAAATGCGGCCGTCGTTGCGCTCGATGAGCAGGCGGCAGAGATATAGGCCGAGGCCCGTGCCCTGCCCCGGTTCCTTGGTGGTGAAGAACGGCTTGAAAATACGCTCCATGTCTTTTTGCGCGATGCCGGCGCCGTTGTCCTCGACGGAGAAGATCGCGCGTCCGTCGGCTTCGCGCACGCGCAGAGTGGCGTGGGAGTTCTCGCGCCCCTCGATGGCCTGGAACGCGTTGCGCAGAAGATTGACGGCGACCTGCTTGAGCTGCACGGGATCCGCGTTCACCCGAGGCGAGACGGCCGGCCAGTCGCAGCGAACCTCGGGCGCGAATTTCACGGCGAAGCGCGCCAGCGTCAGCGAGGACTCCAGCAGCGCGACCAGCTCGACGTTCTCCTTGCGGGGCTCGCGGCGGCGGGCGAAATCAAGGAGGCTTGCGACCACGTCGCGGCAGCGGACGGCCTGCGCGGCGATGGTCTCGAGATCTTCCTTGTCCTTCGCGGCGAGGGCGGGGTTCGCCCTCAGGAGTTCGACGCTCCCCAGGATGACCGTCAAGGGGTTGTTGATCTCGTGCGCGATTCCGGCGGCCAGAGAACCGGCCGTATTGAGCTTTTCGGACTGGAGCAGAAGCTGCTGCGTCGTGAAAAAACGGCGGAACATCTCGGCGTTGCGCACGGCTTGGGCGGCTTGAGCCGCGAAGACGGCCGCGTGGCGGACGTCGCGGGCGCAAAAGGGCTCGGCGTTTCGGGCGCGTACGGCCGTGAGGTAGCCGTAAACCTCCGTTCCGGCCGTGAGAGTCTGGCTGAGCGCGGGGCGGTCCGCCGCGCCGCCCCCCGCGATCAACGCCGCGAAATCGACGTCGTCCGCCGCGGGATCGCTGTCGGCCGCCGTCCTCAAGCGGCCGTCTTCCAGCAGCAGGATCACGGTGCGGTCGGCGGCCAGCACTCGCTTGGACAGGGAGGCGATCAAGGGCAGGATTTCATCGAGTTCGGCCGAGCGGAACTGCGCCAGGCTGGATTCGTAGATGCCGAGGAGGGACTTCAGCTCGCTTGTCTCCACGGCGCGCCGCACAAGCGAGGTGAGCTGGGCCGTGCCCACGGGCTTGAGCAGGAAATCGAACGCGCCCAGCTTCATCGCCTCGACGGCGACGTCGACGGTCCCGTAGCCGGTCGTCATCACGACCTCGGTCTCCGGGCAGGCTTTCTTAAGCTCCTTGAGCAGTTCCAGCCCGTCCATGCGCGGCATGCGCACGTCGCTAATCACGAGATCGAAGCGGCTTGCGCGCGCAAGCTCCAGCGCGCGGGCGCCGTCGCCGACGGCGACGACCTCGTAGCCGAGCGCCGTGAGTTCATAAATAAAGAAGTCGCGCAGGCCCTGCTCGTCGTCCACGATCAGAATGCGCGACGATTGAGGCGGCGGCACGGCGTCAGGTTTCATTGGGATGCTATGACGGAGTATGCCGAGGGGAGCCGTCAGGAGCGGTTATCTCTCCCTGAATCCTTGCTTAACTGCGTCCTGCCGCATCCGCGCCGGAACCAAATCCACGCCCGCAGACAGTTCCTGTTTAGCCATTCTACACTTTGATGAAGAGGGCCGCCAAATAATTCGCCGCGGCCGTTCGTCACTCCGGTGGATCTTGACGAGTTCTCAAAGGTAGGGCGAAGCCTCAGCCGTCGCGCAGCGCGGCGAGAAATATCTCGCCGTAGTCGATCCATTTCTTGGGGCCGACGCCGGGGATGCGGCGCATCGCGTCCTCGTCCTGCGGGCGCGCGGAGGCCATCGCCAGCAAGGTCGCGTCGTTGAAGATCATGTAGGCGGGCGCGTGGCGCGCGTCGGCCAATTGCTTGCGCAGCTTCCTCAGTTTTTGAAACAGCGGCGAACCGGCCGAGGACGGGGCCTCCGCGGTGGCGGCGCGCGCGCCGAAGGAGGCGCGCGTCATGGCGACTGCGGGGGCGGCGCCCACCGGGTCCAGGCCGCCGCAGACGTCGCAGGAGGCGGCGCACGGCTCCAGGGTCTCGCCGAACTGGCGCGACAGCGCCTGATGTCGGCAGGCGCGGCGCTCGGCCAAGCGGAACATCTCCCGCGCGCGTTCGCGGTGCCACTGGGACAGCTCCTGCGGCAGGTCGGAGGTCAGTCGCTCGTAGCCGATCACGTCGGCCCAGGAGTAGAACAGCACGCAGTCGCTGGGGGCGCCATCGCGGCCCGCGCGTCCCACCTCCTGCGCGTAGGCCTCCACGGAGCGGGGCATGTCGCGGTGAATGACGAAGCGCACGTCGGGCTTGTCGATACCCATGCCGAAAGCGACGGTCGCGACGATGACGTCCGCGTCGTCGCGCTTGAAGGCGTCCTGCGCGCGCTCGCGCTCGGCGGGGTTGAGGCCCGCGTGATACGGCAGGGCCTTGACGCCGCGCGAGGACAGGAACTCCGCGGTGCTCTCCACGGAGCGGCGCGACAGGCAGTAGACGATGCCGCTTTCGCCGGCGCGCGCGCGGATCAGGCGCAGGATGGCGCCGCGCGTGTCGTTGACCGTGCCGGGCCGCGGCGAAGCCTTCTCCCCCGCCTTCAGATAGGCCGACAGTTTTAGGTTGGCGCGGAAAAACGACCCGCGCACGCTCAGCGGGTCGCGCATGGCCAACTGGGTCACGATGTCGCCGACCACGTGCGGCGTGGCCGTCGCGGTCAGCGCCAGCACCGGCGCGCCGAACCGTTCCTTAAGACCTTTCAAATTGCGGTAGGCGGGACGGAAGTCGTGGCCCCACTGGCTGATGCAGTGCGCTTCGTCGACGGCGATCAAGGACAGCTTCGCGCCCGACAGCGCCGCCCCCGCTCCGGCCTCCAGCCCTTCGGGTGCTGCGTAAACCAGTTCGTAGTCGCCGCGCTTCAAGCCCTCAATGCGCGCGCGGCGCTCGTCGTGAGAGAGGCTTGAGTTCAAGAACGTGGCGCGCAGGCCCACGGAGTTGGCCGCGTCGACCTGATCCTTCATCAGCGCGATCAGCGGGCTGACCACCAAGGTCGCACCCCCCAAAGCGCGCGCCGGAATCTGGTAGGTCAGCGACTTGCCGCCGCCGGTGGGCATGACACCCACGCAGTCGCGTCCGGCCAGCACCGCGTCGATGATCTCGCGCTGGCCGGGACGGAAGGTGGGGTAGCCGAAGACTTCCTTTAGAACCGCCTCGGGCGTCATGCGTCAATTCTACGATTTCGCGGCGCGCCGCGCGGGTTTCGTCACGCGCTTGTGACGCGGCCGTCGAGAGCGCTCCATGCGCGCGGGTTAAGCTGTTCGCATGATTGCGGCGCTGCTTATCTTTCTGGGCGGCCTTTCCGGCGCGCCCGCCTTAGCGGACGCGGCCGCCGCTTTACCCGCCTTACCCGCGGCGGCCGCCCCCGCCGGCGGCATCCATGAACGGGCCGGGGACCTGTGGCGCCGCATCCGCACCGCGTCCGCTTCCGATCCCGCGGCCGTCGGCGCGCTCCAACAAGAGTGGAACCAGCTCAAGGCCATCCAGCGCGAGTTCGGCTCGGATCCCGACACGCATGTCGTCATGCGCCAGGCCAAGCAGGCCTTGGCGATGCTGAACGCGGGCGTCATGCCGCCTCCCGTCGCCGGAGAGCCTGCCGCGGCTTCCGGGCCGCATCCGACCGTTTCCGCGCCTACCGCCGCGCAATCGCTGCTGAATGCCGCGGGCGGAGCGGTGAATTTGGACGGCGGCGCGCTGTTCGACGGTTCGCTTGCGTCCGGCGGCGAGGACTCGCCCGGTGCGGACCCATCCGCGGACTTGGGCCCCGGCAAGAAGGCGGCCAAAAAGAAAAAGAAGAAAGACAAGAGCGACGCCGCGGCCGATAAGCCCGAAAAATTCCACAAACATATATGGAGCACGACTTACGACGACGCCGCGTTGGTCATCCTGCAGAAGCATGCGGATGCAAGCGCGAGCATGGATTACCTGCAGAGAATCGCACATGGGATGGCCGCCAAGCTGCGCGACCGCAATATGTCGGTAAACTGGGACGACATCAAGAAGTTCCGCTTCAAAGTGACGAACGATCACTTCGTTATTCGATTGAAATACAAAGACCACAGCCGAACGTCTCTCGATCTCGGCGACGCGGGAATGTGGCTTCCGGGGTATAAAAGAAAGCATCGCAAGGACGCGAACAAAAAAAACGGGTCTCACGCGGCGTCTCTCGCCGGCCGGCGCCGTTCGCATGGCACCGCGTTCGCCTCTCACGGCCGCGGCGGCGCGCGCCGTCAGACTCCGCGTCGCGGCGCCGGGACGAAGGCCGAAAAGGCGGCCCGGAAGGATCGCGCGGCGTCGGACGCCGCGCAGCTCGCGGCCGCGCGCGCGGCGGGCGCGCGGGCGTTGAAGGCGGCGAAGGCGACGGCCTTGGGGTTGAAAGGCGGCGCGGCCGAGAAGCCGTCGGCGGGCGTCGCCGTCGCGGCCGCCGCGACGGCATTAGCGGGTCGCCGCGGATTTTACGCGCGCGGTCCGGGTTTCGACGCGGAGACTTTTTCTTCTATCGACGGACCGGCGGCGCGCCGCACCGTCGGCTCCTCCACGGCCGTTGCCGCTCGCGGCGCAGACGCGGATCCGGCGGATGAATCTTTGCGGGACGCCGTGGCGGCGGGCCCAAGCGATGGCGCGGCCGTCGCGCCCGCGCTCAAGGCGAAGCCGGAGGACTTTTCTCGCGCGGCGGCGCTCCGAGCGTCCGCGCCCGCGCCTTCGGCGTTCGGCGGCCTGACGACGGCCGCGGGTCTCCTCCTCCTTTTGCTCGCGCTGGCGGCGCTCGCCGTCGAGCGCGGCGCATCCCGCCGCGCCTGAGTCTTTGGTCCTAAAGCCCCTCGGGACTCTCGGGCAAATAAACGTCATGCAGGGTTGACGCGGCGCAGATTTTGGGGCTATTCGTTCGCGCGGGCGCGAGGCGTACAATGTCGCCATGATCCGAATCATTCGAGCCGGACTTGCGGCCCTCTATCTGATTTCCATCCCCGGCGCCTCCGCGTGGGCGCAGGTCGCCCGCGTGGCGGAGATTTCGGCGCCCGTGACGGCGCCGGCGCCGGCCGTCTCGCCTCTGGGCGCGGCCGCGCCCAACGTCGCGTTGACGCCCGCCGCTCTCGCCCCGTCTTTGGCGCCGGCGCCGGTTCCGGCTCCGGCGTTGTCCGCCGCCGCGGCGCAGCCCGCGGCGCCGACGGCGGCGTCGGCGGCCGCGGCGACGGCCGAAGCGGCGGCAGCCGTCCCCGCCCCCGCCCCGGAGTCCACCCTCGCTGCCGCGTCCCTCGCCGCGGCAACCCCGTCGGCGACGCGCGCGTCCTTCTCCGCGGCGCGACTTTTCGACGGCTTGCGCCGGCGCGCGGGTTCCGAGCCTTCCGTGCCGGCGGTCGCGGGGCGTGAGGCGGTTTCCGCGCCGCGGCTGTCCGCGGCGTCCTCCGCCGCTGAAGCTCCGGCGCTTCCCCCCGCCCCGTCGCCGCGCGCGCCGCGCTTGCGCGGCTACCTGTCCGGCGCGTTTCTGGCGCAACTGGCCAGCAACTCCCAGCAAGTGACCATGCCGCTGTTGTTCCTTAAGATGACGGGCGCGGCCGCGCCGACGGCGTATCTGCTGGCGTTGGGCTCCGCGCTGGACGCGGCCGGGACCTTGATCGGCGGGCGCATGACCGATCGCTGGGGCGCCAAGAACGTGTTGATTCTCAGCACGATCGCGCGCGGCGCGGCGGTGGTGTCTTTGCCCATTCTTGCCGCCGCCGGCGCGCTGGGCCTGCCCGTCGTGGTCTCGGCCTATGTGGTGGAAAGCCTGTGTCGCGGTCTGGCGGACACGGCGCGCAGCACCTTGCCGGTGGAGCTGTCCTCCGGCCATGAAGGGCTTCTCAAAACAATTCTGGCCAAGAATCAGCTTTTCTTAGAAGCCGGCGGCGTGGCCGGACCGTTCGTGGCGGCCGCGTTGATCGCGGGTCTGGGCGGCGTGGCCGCACCCGCGGCGCTGTGGCTGGCGCCGATTGTCTTCGCGCTGGTGACGGCGGCCTACGTGGGCATTCCCCGCGTGTCGCGCGCAGTCGACGCGCCGGACGCGCCGACGGCGACGGGCGCTGCGGCGAAGACGGACGGCGGCTGGATGCGCTGGGCGCTGATGGCGGCGGCCCTGCTCACCGTCTACCCGCTCAAAGGCCTTCTTCCCGCCGTGTTCGCCACGCAGGTTCTGCAAAGCGACGCCGCCGCGGGTTGGCTGACCGGCATGTTCGGCGTTGGAGGCCTGCTGGGCGCGCTGGCCTACGGCCGCTTCGGTCGGAGCGTGACCGCGCGGACGTGGCTGACCGGCGGCGCTCTGGGCACGGCCGCCTTCGCGGCGGCGTTCCTGCCCGGCAGTTTCGCCGCGGCCGCGGCGGCTATAATGGTATTCGCCGCGGCCAACGTGGCCGCGCGCCTGGCGCTCAGCGCCGCCATTCAAATGCGCGCGCCGCCCGGCCGCTCCGGGGCGGCCATGGGACCGGCGCGCTTCGCGGCCAACATCAGCGGCTTGGGCATCCGATTGCTGGCCGGGCTGGCGTTCTCCGCCGCGTTCCTCCCGTCGCAATCCTTCCGGCTGGTCGCGGCGGGCTTGGGCGTCGCGGCGCTTCTGCTGGCGTTCGTCGCGCGCCGTCTGACCGCGCCGCTGACGGCGTCGGCGCGTCGTCTCGGCCTAGCGGCGGCGCTGGGCGTGCTGCCGGCGACGGGCGCGCCGCGGCTTTCTGCTGTTCACGGTCTTCCGGGACGGCTGATCGTCGTCGAGGGTTTGGACGGCTCGGGAAAATCTACGCAGATGGAGCGGCTCAAAGAAGAACTGGAGGCGCGCGGCGTGGACGTGGTCGCGACGAGCTGGAACTCGTCGGACTTGGTGTCGGACGCCGTCAAAAAGGCCAAGAAGGCGCGGGCGTTGGACGCGCGCACCTTCGCGCTGCTGAACGCCGCGGACCTGGCCGACCGCTTGGACAAGACGATCCTTCCCGCTTTACGCGCGGGCTCCGTGGTGCTGGCCGACCGCTGGTATTTCACCGCGTTGGCGCGCGACCGCGTGCGCGGCAACGAGCCGAAGTGGCTTGACGGCCTCTACGCGTCCGCGCTGAAGCCCGACCTGACGCTCTACTTCCGCCTGCCCACGGCCACCGCCATCGAGCGCGTGCTGGCGCGCGCGCAAGGCAAGCCCGGGCTTTCGGAGGACTTCGACGAGGACGCCTCGGGCAAGGTTCTGGGGCAGAACTACTACGCGGTGGGCCGCGACCAAAATTTCTCGTCCGACGACCTGGAGAACTTCCGTCAATTCCAGACGCGCGTGGCCGCTCAATACGACGCGCAGGCCCGCCGCTTCGGCTTTCGCATGATCGACGCGGCCAAGGACCGCGACACGGTGACGGCGGCGACCTTCCAGACCGCGTTCGGCGCGTTGGGAACGCTGTCGTCGTTTCGCCGCCGTGACCAGGCCAAGAGCGGCAACCTCTTCGACAAGGACCCGGCCGGGGACGCCGACAACATCCGCCGCAACTACATGAAGGAGAAGCGCGGCGCGCACTTCTACTTCCGCAACATGCTCTTGCCCATGCAGGAGCGCTTCGTGCAGCTGATGAACGTGTCCGCGATGCCGCGCGCGCTCCTGCACGGCTCGCCGCACGTGGACAACTACGCCAAGTCCAGTCAGGGTGCTGCGATGGTGGACTTCGACCGCTCCCGCGTGGGGCCCTACGCCTGGGACCTTCTGCGCCTGATGGTGTCTCTGTCGCTGCGGCGTAAAAAGTCCGACGAGGACTTGCTCGATAAGTCCGCGCTGAAGCAGTTGCGCAAAGGCTACCGTCACGGCCTGCGCCACCCGGACCGGCCGTTTTCAGAGGCGCGCCTGCTCAAGGACGTGGAGGCCGGACCGCACGAGGAGAGCGTCGACGCCTACCTGAAGGCGGACGGCAAGTGGGCCGCGGAGATGCGCGAAAACCCCCTGCCCGTCGATAACCCGGACGTGGTCGCGTTGGTCCAGGGCTACGACCGCAGCCTCGGCGGCGCCATACTGTCCGATTACAGGATTGAGGAAGCCGGCCGCGGCCAAGGCTCGATGGGCTTTCGCGGCCTCTTCCTGGTGGTTCTGGCGCCGCGCGATGAAAAGTCCGGACGCGACCGCATCCTCCTCAATATCAAACAGGTGCGCGCCGACCCGGACACCGAATGGTTCAAGAACCCCTACGCGACGCAGATTCAGCGCATGCACGCGGCCGCCGACGTCTACGCGCCGGGCTGGGCGCCGGGTGCGGGCTGGGCGGTCTTGGACGGCGTCGAATACGACGTGCGCCGCATCGACCCGCTCAACGCCAAGATCAAGAAAATGTTGAACCTGGAATCTCAGGCCGACCTGGCCTACGCGGTCGGCACCCAGCTGGGGCGCGCGCATCGGCTCACGCTCCAGGACGGCGCGACGGCCGAGGACGTGGAGCGGCATTTGGACGAGCACTTCGACGCGCTGGTCGCGGCCGGTGTGACGATCCGCGACGAACTCCTGGCCGCCCACGCGCGCTATCTTAAAAAGATGGCCCGCGCGGGCCTGACTCCGAGCGGGGGCGGCGATGAGCAATAAGCCCTTGCCGCGGCGCACGATCATCATCGGCGACGTGCACGGCTGTGCGGCGGAACTGCGCGACCTTCTGCGCGCGACGCGCGCGTCGGCGGGCGACCGCCTGATCAGCGTCGGCGACCTGCTCTGCAAGGGCCCCGACAGCCGCGGCGTGCTGGAGTGGGCCATGCGCGCGCCGAATCTGGAGTGCGTTCTGGGCAACCACGAACTGCGTTTCCTGAACTGCCGCCGGCGCGGTGTCCTACCCGACGTCAAGCCCTACGACCTTGAGACCGTGCGCCAACTGGACGAACTCTACGAGCCCGCAATGCGCTTCGTCTCAAGCTGGCCGTTGATGATCGACGAGCTCGACCTGCTCGTCGTTCACGCGGGCTTCGACCCGCGCCGCGCGCTTGCGCGCCAGTCCGACGTGGCGCTGACCGGCCTGCGCCGTCTTAAGGACACCGGCGAGCCTTGGTACGAGCGCTACGAAGACGAGCGCCTGGTCGTCTTCGGCCACTGGGCGCGCCCGGAGCCGGTGGTGCGGCGCAACGCCGTCGGCTTGGACACCGGCTGCGTCTACGGCGGCGCGCTCACCGCGCTGATTCTGCCCGAGCGCCGGCTGGTGAGCGTTCCGGCGCGGCGCGTCTACGCGCGCAAGGAGTCCTGGCCGCCGCGCACGCTTGAGGCGGCATGAGCCCGGCGCTGGAAGTCCCCCCGCCAGCGTCGACGGCGCCCTCCGACGAGGCGTCCTGTTCGGCCGAGGCGGCTCCGGCGGGTTTTATCGGCGGCGTTCTGCTGGAACAGACCGTCAACGGCGCCCTACATTTGGCCCAGCCGCTGCTGATCGCGCGTCTGGCGGGCGGCTCGCTGGCAACCGCGGCGTTTTTTTCCGCGTTCGACACGGCGGTACACATGGGCGGCTCACTGGCCGCGGGCGGACCGGCGGACCGTTTCGGCGCGCGCCGCCTGCTGATCGGCGCGACGATCCTACGCGGCGCCAGCCTTGCTTTGATCCCTCTGCTTTGGATGAGGGGCGGTCTGACCTTAGGTGCGGCGATGGCGGCCTACACTTTGGACGCGCTGGCGCGCGGCCTGTCGGACACGGCCGTCCACGCTCTGCCCCTGGAATTGGCGGGGCGCGACGGCGCGGCGCTGGACCGGATCAACGCGCGCTACGAACTGGCTTTCGATATCGGCGCGGCGGCGGGGCCGCTTCTGCTGGGCGCGGCACTCCTGCGCGGAGCCGGACTTTTCGTGCACGCGGTCGTGGCCGCTGGATTTTTGCCGGCCGCGCTGGTCTTCGCGTTGATGCCGCGGCGCGCGCGTCCGGCGGCGCTGACGCCGCGCGCGCAGCGTCCGGGCGGCGCGAGCGGCGGCGCCCGACGCGGACTGCGCGCGATCGCGGACGACCGCGTCCTGCGGACCGCCGCGCTGGGCGCGGCGGCGCTGAACCTGTATCCGCTGCGCAAACTGCTGTCGGCGTTCTTTGCTCAAGGCGTTCTGGCTTTGCCGGCCGCCGCGGGCTGGATCGGCGCGGCGTTCGGCGTGGGCGGGGCCTGCGGAGCTTTGCTGTACGCGCGGCGCGGCGGCTCGGGCGCGCGGTGGATCGCGGCGGGCGGTATCGGGGCGCTGGCGCTGGCGCTGGGCTGGATTCCGGGAACCCTGTCGCCCATGCTGGCCGCGGCGTTCCTGTTCGCGCTGGGCAACGTCGGCGCGCGCCTGGCGCTGACGCGACGCATGCAGGAGCGCACGCCCGCGGGGCTGATCGGCGGCGTGACGGCGGGCGCGCGCTTCGCGGCCAACGGCGTTTCGGTCTTGGCCAAGGCGTTGGTCGGCGCGGCGTTCGCTTTCGGCGGCGGGCCGCGCGCGGCCTTCGCGGCGGTCGGCGCGGGATTGGGGGCGCTTGCGCTGGCGCAGTTCGCGCTGGCCGGGCGCTGGTTCGGGACCGGGCAAAGCCAATAAGCTATCATGGTTCCCGAGCCCGCCATGGCCCGCATTAAACTCCTTCCTCTGCGCATCGACGAGGCCCCGTCCGCCGCGCCGAGGCCGGACGAGGGCTTGAAGGCGTCCGAGCGCCTCTTCAACCGTGACCTGTCGTGGCTGGCGTTCAACGACCGCGTGCTGTCGGAGGCGGCGGATGCGTCGGTGCCTCCCCTGGAGCGCCTGCGCTTCCTGACCATCGTCAGCTCGAACCTGGACGAATTCTTCATGGTGCGCGTCGCCGAGATCGGCAAGATCGCGCGGCATTACCCCCTGCGCCGCTTCCCCGACGGCCTGTCCGCGCGTCAGGCGCTGGCGCAGATCCGCGAGCACGCGCTGCGCCAGAAGTCGCGCCAGGCGACGGTCCTGGAGGACGTGCTCTCGGCGCTCAAGCGCGAGGGCATCGAGATTCTGACCGAGTTCACCGGCGCGCGCAGCCCCGACCGCGAGATCCGCGCGCGCCTGCCGCGCCTGCGCGTGATCCTGCGCCGCCTGCCGGAGCCGCCGCCGCCGCTGATGAGCGAGCGCATCCACGTCTTCGTGCGCTTCCCGCGCGAGTACGCGGTGATCACCATCGAGGACCGCGAGGCGCGGCTCCTGCCGCTGTCGACGCGCGGCGGCGCGCGCCGCTTCGCGTTGGTCGAGCGCTGGCTGGCCGACCGCGCGGCCGCGCTGTTTTCGGGCCGCGAGGTCATCGAGACGTTCCCGTTCAAGATCATCCGCGACGCCGACCTGCGCTACCGCCCGGACTACGAGGAGTCGCTCGAGGACCAGATCTGGGAAGCCGTCCAGCGGCGCACGCGCGCGAAAGTCGTGCGCCTGGAGGTCGATTCGCCCACCTACTCCGAGGGCGCTTTGTTCCTGGCGACGGCGCTGGGCCTGGACTCCGGCTCGCTGTACCGCTTCGACCTGCCGCTGGATCTGCGCACTTTGGCGCGCATCGAGCCGTCGAAGCCCGGCGCGCTGCGCTACCCGCCCATCGAGCCGCGCGTGCCGGCGCCGTTTCGCAAGCCGCGCTCGGCCTTCGCGATCGTGCGCCGGCGCGACATCCTGCTCCACCATCCTTACGACTCGTTCGACATCGTGGTGAAGTTCCTGCAGGGCGCCGCGCGCGACCCGCAGGTGCGCGCGGTCTACCACACGCTCTACCGCACCAGCCAGGACTCCCCGGTCATGGAGGCGCTCAAGAGCGCTGCGGCCAACGGCAAGAAGGTGGTGGCCTACGTGGAGATCAAGGCGCGCTTCGACGAGCTCAATAACCTGCGCTGGGCCGAGGAACTGCGGGGCGCGGGCGTGCGCGTGGTGCGCCACCTGGGCCGCTTCAAGGTCCACTCCAAGGTCACCCAGGTCCTGCGCGAGGAGGACGGCGCCGTCGTCTCCTATCTGCACCTGGGCACGGGCAACTACCACCCGGTCACGGCCAAGCAGTACACCGACTTGGGGCTGTTGACGTGCGACGCGGAACTGGGGCGCGAGGTCGCCGATTATTTCACCGCGCTGTCGCGCGGCCGCCCGCCGGAGAAGTTTCTCGAACTGCTGGTGGCCCCCGTCAACCTGCACTCCAGCATGCTTGCGCTGATCCGCGAGGAGACGCGACTGCAGAAGGCCGGCACGCGCGGGCACATCGTGGCGAAGATGAACGCGCTGGTCGACCCTGTGCTCATCGAGGCGCTCTACGACGCCTCGCGCGCGGGCGTGAAGGTGGACTTGATGGTGCGCGGCATCTGCTGTCTGCGCCCCGGCATCTCGGGCATGTCGGAAAACATCCGCGTGGTCAGCGTCGTGGACCGATTCTTGGAGCACAGCCGCATCTACTACTTCCGCGCCGGCGGCGCGCGCAAGCTCTACTTATCGAGCGCGGACTGGATGCCGCGCAATTTTTACTCGCGCTACGAGGTGGCCTTTCCCGTCAAGGACCCGGTGCTCAAGCGCTACGTGCACGACACGATTCTGGGCAAGGGTCTGGCCGACAACCAGAAAGCCTGGCTCTTGCGCCCCGACGGGTCCTATGGGCGCGTCGTCTCGGGTCCGGGCGCCACGCCCATCCGTTCGCAGACCTTCTTCGAGGCGCTGGCGCGTTCCGACTACCGCGACACCGCCCTGGCTCAGCGCGAGACGACGGCCTGAGTGCTGGGCCCACCTGTCAGGACCGAAAGACCCTGGTTCGCGCTTCGGCTGAGACCTATCATGGTGAAGCTTTCCATGTCGATCATCTTTCCACGATTGCAATGTCGGCCAACGGCGGCGATTCTGGCGTCCGCGTTGTGTTTGGCGGCGCGCGGCGCCCGCGCGCAGCCCGACGAGGCCCCGGGTGCTTTGCGCTCCGCGGGCTTCGCCGAGGTGCTAGCGCTCGCCGCGCAAGAGGCGCCCGCTCCTCCGCCCGCGCGGGCGTCCGCGTGGCGCATCGATCATTTCATGTACGACACGGGAGTTCCGTTCGTGGGCTCCGTCGATATCCGCGCCGGCTATTATGAAGAGGCCGTCGGAGTCCCGTTTCGCGGCAACATCCTCTATCTCGAGGGGCTGGGCGACTCGATGCTCAATCACGAGCCGCTGTTCTCCGCGCTGTCCCAGGCCGGCTGGCGCGTGATCGCGTTCGACTATATGGGCCAAGGAGGTTCCGGCGGGACGATGAACCATACGCGGATCCTCGATCCTCTTTTCCCGTCCCTTCAGATATCGAAGCTTGCCGACGCCGTTTGGAGTCGTTACGTACGAAACGATTCGCTGGCAGGGAACCAAAAAATCGTGCTGGGCTGGTCGACCGGCGGTCTGGCCGCCTACGAGATGGCGCACCGCGGCGCCGCCGACGCCGTCGTCCTGATCGCCCCCGGGATCGTCCCCAAGCTGATCGTCGGAGACAGGCTGAAGATCACGGAGTCTTCCCTGACGCGCGCCGTCTACGCTCGCGGCGACGATCCTCATGTCGATGCGATAAGGCCCGACAGTCCGGTCGAGGTTCCGCTGTTCGCGGCCAATCTTCTCTTCACCGCCGAGCTCGCGCGGCACTGGAAGATGTCGTCGGGCGTCCGAGGCCTGGTCCTGCTGTCCGGCCCGTCGGACACCTACGTCGACGGCGCGAAGACGCGCGCGATCCTTTCGGCGAACGCGCCGCGCTTCGACGTCGTCGTCTACCCGGACGCGCTTCACGAGATCGACAATGAAGTGCCGGCGATCCGCGAGGCGCTGACCGCCCAAGTCCTGCGCTTTCTCGACGGACGCGGGCGCTGATTTTGCGCTCTTCGTCGCCGTCCCGGCCGGGACTCGTCTCGACCGCCCTCGCCGTCATCCGTTGTCCGGGACGCTTTTACGCGCAGATGCCCAAGTCAGGAGGCTTCGGCGAGCCGATGGTCTTCGCGGCCGTCATGGGTGCGGCGGCCGGCGTCGTTCATGCCGCGCTGTATTTCGCGGGACTGCGCCCCGGGGCCGGAGCGATCGCGGCTCTTGCCGCCGTCTTCGTGATGCCCGTGGCGTCCGTGGTGTTCGGCTTCGTCGTCAGCGCCGTGCTTTTCGTGATCTGGAAGCTCATGGGCTCCCGGGAGTCGTTTGAAACGGCCTACCGCTGCGGCGCTTACTCGACGGCGATCTCGCCGATCAACATCGCGCTGGGCGTCGTTCCTTTCGCCGGCGCGGCGGTCGGCGCGATCTGGGGCGCCGTGATACTGATCGCCGCCAGCGTCGAGACGCACAAAATACGCGTCGCGACGGCGCGCCTCGTCTTCGGCATACTGTGCGGCGCGTCGATTCTGCTGGCGCTGTCGGCTCGGATCGCGGGGCGCGCGATGTCTCGACGGGCGTCGGCGATGCGGGCGGAGACCGCGCGGATGCAGGCGGAGGCCGCGGGGATTCAAGGCCGGATCCGGCGGATTCAAGCCTCCGCGCCGCTCCCGCCTCTAAGTACGACTCTCCCGGCCCTGATGCCGCCGGGCCGGCCTCCCGCTCCCCCGGACGGGTCCCTGGAGGATCAACTGAAGAATATCCAGGTCCTCAAGGCGCAGACCCAGCCTCCCCCGCCCCCGCAGAACGGGAACTGAGCGTCCGAGGTCTGTGCCGCCGACGCCTCCCGCGTCTGGTGGGCCTTTGGGCCTATGTCTTAAATAGGTCTTTTCGACTTGATTCGTCACGCAGGATTCACGCCTTCGCGACACGAAAGGCAGGGCCCGGCGCTACGATCAAGTCATGAAAATATTTCTTTCCGGCGTTCAGGCTCTGACCCGTCGCAGGATACGTCTCGTCGCGGCCGCCGCGTTGGCCGGCCTTCCGATGCTGCGCGCGCCCAGCCGCGCGGACGCGTTCGCCGACCTTCGGCACGCCGGATTCAAGGAGGTCTCCGCGGCGGCTTCCTCGGCTCCCGCGGCCCCGCCTTCCGCTTCGGTTGTCCCCTCCTGCGCGGCGGACGGCGCCTCGGCGCCGTCCTTCGCGGGCGGCGCCGGAACTCCGGCAAGTCCTTTTGGAATCTGCACGGCCGGTCAGCTTCGACGCATGGAGAATGCTCCGGGCGCGTCCTATCAATTGTGGGCCGACGTCGACCTTGGGCTTTCGACCGGCGACGCGAAGGGTTGGAAACCGCTCTTTTCCTCCAAGGCGCCGTTTACCGGAACCCTGGACGGAAGCGGGCATTCCATTCGCGGTCTTTCAATCTCAAGGCCCGACGAAGACGACGTCGCCTTCATCCGCAGTTGCGCCGGCTGCGCGATCATGAATCTAAGCCTCGTCAACGTCCGCATCAGGGGCCGCGACGACAGCGCCGGTCTTGTCGGCTCCTACTTTGTCGCGTTTGACTACGACGCGAAAACCGCGGAGATGAACCGCATGGAGAACGTGTCCGTCAGCGGAACGATCTCGGGCATAGAGGGCGCGGGAGGCGTGTTCGGATACGTTTACAACGTGTTTCCACGGCTGTCGGACGCGAACTTCACGGTTAAAGGCGTCAGATTTTCGGGAACCGTGACGGACTCTCGGGGCGACGGCGTCCGGCTGGGCGGCGCGTACGACTACGACTAGCGTCCAAGCATCCGGGCCCGTTTTTCGCCCAGTCATCATCGAACGTCGCATTTCAAAGGAGATGTCATGAAGAAAATAATCCCCCTGTTGGTCGTCGTTCTCTGCGCGGGCTTCGCCGCGGCTCAACCTTCCTCCGACGACGCCGCGTTCGCGCGGGCGCTCGCTGTTCCGTCCGCGGCGCTGACCGCGCGCGCCTCCGCCATGCCGACGCCGCCGGCCGCGCCCGCACCCGCAAGCCGGCCCGCGCCCGACTCCTGCGGGCCGGCCCCCGAGTTGGAAATCGCCTATCAATTGACCGTGCCCGGCGCGAGCGGACCGATGGAGCTCGCCTACGCGGGCTGCCGCGAGTCGGGCCGCAATGATTACGACCCCGGCTATACCGAGCGCTACTACAAGGGAGCCGGAGGCTACGGCCTGACCTTGATCACCGACCACGGCGACGGAGCTTATCCCTCCGCGGGCGACCAGGTGTCGGAAGTGTTGGTCACCAAGGGAGGTTCGCACGAGGTGGTCCAGTTTTTCGGAACAATCGCCAACGCCCGGATCGTCTCCGGCGCGACGCTCGTCAAGAACGGCTTCTCCCTTGCGGCGCGCACGCCCGAGGCGGCCGCGGCGATCCTCGGCCGCGCGGTCGGCTCAGCCGCTTATACGAACGAAACCGAGGCGGGGGCGGAGCACGACGTGACGCTCTTCGTGCGCCGCGTGTGCGGCCCGTCGCGCCGGGATGCGTGCGCTCCGTACTGCACGCCCGCCGGCTGCGCCTTGGACTACCCGGTGGCCGCGACCGTGTCGACGCCGGAGGGCGCCCTCGGACGCTGGGTCTCAGACATCGACTTCGTTTTTCCGGATATGACCGTCAGCGACGGCAAGGTTCTGCGCGGAAATGAGGCGGTCGGGGTGGTTGATCCTCGGACCAGCGAAGTCCGGCTTGAGAAAGGCTGGAAGGTCCGCCTCGTCGTGGGCTCGCGCTCCGACGGCATCTGCCGCGCGCGCGGCGACTGCCCCGGCGGCGGACAAGCGCGCTACGACGTCACTCTGACGATCGAGCCCGCTAACCCCTGACGGGAGGGGGCCGGCGCGCCGACAGGCCGGACGCGAGAGGCGAGAAGCGCCGCGCGCAAGAATGAAAATCGGGGCGGGGATGGCCGGTATTAATGCCGGCCATCCCCCCTTCCGCGCCGATGGATTTACGGATGCCTTCGGCGGCGGTTAAAATAATTGCGCAACGAACCAACGGCCTTTTGTGCGGTCCTTGGCGCGACCGCTGCGTTCGCGGCGTCGACTGGCGGCAGGCGGATGTCTCGGCCGGCACGTTCGATTGGAGCAAAGTGTACAGGCGCGTCATGATTCCGGTCGGCGCGTCATCGGCGACGCTCGTCATCGGTCTGGAAAACGCATCCGGGGCGGCGTGGTTCGACTCGGTGGCACGCCAACTTGATCCTCTGGCAGCTCAAGCGCACGAATGTCGAGGCGTGGTCGGGCGGCGACGTGAGGGTGGCTTTTCAGCCGGCCGGACGCGCAGCGCCGCTTCGTCGAGGCCTGGCGGAAAATGGCCCGGCGCTACAAAGGCGAACAAGTCATATGGGGGTTCGATCTCGTCAACGAACCCGGAACGCATTCTGATCGTCGAACCGCCGCGTTCGGGCGGACGTGATCGACGGCCGCCCGTGGGATCGGGATCGGCTGTTCCAGGCGCTGCGACCGGCCATGGACTTCGCCCGGGAATACCGGGTGCATCTCTAAGAGTCTGACCATCGGCGCGCGCGGCGCCGATGGGGCCGACTGAGGCAGGGTCACGGTCAACCGTCGATCATGGCCGGCGCCGGCCGTTTGATATACGATGAAAAATCGGTCGCTTTCGGGTGGTAGACCTCGTCCATCAGCGGCGACGAAATCAGGAAGTCCGCCGTCGAGCGATTGCACGCGGTGGGGATGTTGTAGAGGACGGCGATGCGCAGCAGCGCCTTGACGTCCACGTCGTGGGGCTGAGGCTCCATCGGATCCCAAAAGAATACGATCAAGTCCACGCGACCCTCGACGATCAGCGCGCCGAGTTGCTGGTCGCCGCCGAGAGGGCCGGACTTGAGCTTGACGATCTCCACGCCCGGCGGCGCGGCGCCGCCGTTGCGATGACGCATCTTCGCCAGCGCCTCCTCAACGAGCCTTCCCGTCGTGCCCGTCGAGAGCAGCTTGTGCTTGTGGAGCAGAGTCTGGTTCCATTCCACCCACTCGATCATGTCGGCCTTGCGGTTGTCGTGCGCGACAAGCGCTATGTGCTTTATCTTTTTCATTCGGGATGAGTGACTCGGCGTCTAGCGAACGAGACGGCAGGCGTTGCCCCAGGCGGGCGGGTCCTGGTCGTCGTCGGTCCATTGCCAGCAGGAGATGGGAGCGTCGAACGTCAGGGCCGAACTGCGCCCCCCGATCTCCCGGGTCACGGCGCCGTAAAGACGCTGCGCGGTTTCGGGCGACTCCTTGGGCTCGGCGTCGGCGGCGCGGCTGACGATGCGATACGTCGCGCCGTCGGCTCCGTCCAAGGCGGAGTAGGATGAGCGCTCTTGCTCGCCTTTTTTGGCGAGGGCGGCGACGGTGGAAAGCCTCGCGGGATCGATTCTCCCATCGGAGATTCTTTTGCAGAGACCGTTTGCGCAGAGAAACAAGCCTTCATCGCCGGAAGAAATAAAGTCGCCCGACGGCGTGTACACTCCCGGAATGGAGTTGCGCAGGAAGTTGTCGTCCCGCGGATCCGATCCGGGCGCTAGAAAGCGCCATTTGGAGTAGCGTTGAAGCGCGACGCCCGAGGCTTGGCGGCAGGCGTCGGGGGTGCAGTGCCAGCCGGCCTGGTCGGCGTCGTCCGAACCGTAGATATCGCCTTTCGGCCCGACGGAGACCGCGAAGGTCAGACTCACACCGGGCAGCAGCAGGTCGCAGCGCCGCGCGGTGCAGTAGCCGGCGCCGGCTCGACCGGTGAAGTAAAGCGCGCCGGGCGCGGCGAGCACCGCGTCATCGACGCCGGTATTGCGTAGAAGTCGGCAGCCGGCGGCGGAGCAGTAGTCAAGGCTCCCGTCGAGGGCGGACTGCAGGAACACCCCGCCGTCGCCGACCGACGCGGACGCGACCACGGCGGGGGCGGCGGCGGGCATGTCGGCGGATGCGGCGCGATCACGGACGTCTTGGAAGCCGATGTCCTCGAAGCCGGCTGCGGTTTGAGCGGCGGACGCGCAAGACAACAGCGGCAGGAGAACCAGGGCGGCAAGCGCGGTGCGGCGGGGTTTTAAAGCGTTCATCTTGATCACCTCTTCATGCGATTTGCTTGGCAACATCATACCGGCCGGCCCTACCCTGCGCGTCACGGACGTGCGAATTCCAAATGACGAAAGAAGTCGAAAAGACCCGGGGCGAAAACGGGCCGAAGGGCCCGGAAAGCCGACGGCCGTGAGGCGTCCTGGCTTAACCAGAGGCGGCGGCCGGAAAAAATAAGCGCCGTTTCATCTCCGCGGCCTATGCTTAAAGGCAAACGGCGACGCCCTTTTCGGCGGTCGATCTTCGCGGGGTCGTCGAACACGCGCTGGGCCCGGGGGGCGAAGACGGCGGGCGACCGTGGCGGATCGGCGCTACGGGATTGGCGCCGCCGTGACGCGGCGAAAGATCAGCAGGGAACTGCCTCCGCGCGGCGGCGAGAAAAGATGCGTGCCGGGATCGGGCGCGTCGGCCAGGACGGGGTCGCGGCAGACGAAGGGCTGGAGGGCGTAGCCGGACCCGGGAGGCGCTACGCGACCCCGCAGAAACTGGAGCGCGGACCAGTCGCGGCCGGGGTCGCGGCTGAGCTCGTAGGGATGCAGCACGGCCCAGTCCGGAAAGTTCGGCCACGGCGGGCCTTGTTCTCCCCCGCGCACACGCAAAGGCGTGTAAAACTGCAGGACCGTGTCGCCGTAGTTCGTCATCACCACGTCGTCCGGACGCGCGCGCTCCTCTATATAAGCGGCGGCGGCCTTGTCGCAGGATGGATAGCCGCGGAGGATTTCGAGGGCCAAGCCGACTTCCGGCGAATGTGCCGGACCGGGGTCGGCCCAGCTCGCGGCGCTCAGGCCCAGCAGACCCAGCGGGACGCGTGCGTAAAGGTCGGTGGCCAGCAGCGTCAGCGCGACGGCGGCGGCCAGGCGCGAGCGGGCGCGCAGGCGGTCCAGCGCCGCGCCGATAAGCACCGCGGCGACGGGCGCGAGCACCGCGAGATAACGGAAAAAAAGCCACGGCGCCGACGCGAGGATCAGGAGGTAAAGACCGATCGCGGCCAGCAGAAAACGTACGCGCCGAGAAGAGGGCGCGTCGCCGCGGACGCCTGCGCTCAGTAGTAGGCCGAGGACGAACGGCCAAGGCAGGACGAACGCGGTCAGCAGAACGGCGCCGTGTCCCAGTTGGGAGAAGAAACGCGCCGTGTTCCAAGAAGTCGCGCGACCGAACACGTGAAAGTAGACGAGGCCCGGCGCGGCGCCCAGGAGCACGACGGCGGCGGCCCGCGCCAGGCGGCGCGCGCCCGCGCGGTCCGGCTTCAAGAGCGGCGTGGACAGCGCCAGCGCGGCGAACAGACCCAGCGCGACCAGGTAGTTCGTGTAGAACAGAACCAGCGCCGCCGCCACGAAAACCAGCGCGGCGCGGCGGCGGCCGCGCAGAAGTCCGTCGAACGCGAGAAGCAGGGCCATGAGCGCCAGCGCGGCCAGGGCGTAGCCGCGCGCCTGTCGCGCGGCGAGCAGGAACGGCGTCGACAACGTCAACGCGAACAGGGAGAGGCGCGCGCCCCAGAGCGAGGAAAACCAGCGCCTCGACAGCAGGAAGACCGCGGGCAGGCACAGCCAGCCCGCCAGCGCGAAGGGCAGGCGCGCGGCGGCCTCGCTTTCGCCGAAAATGCGGAACGCGGCGGCGTCCAGATACATCGGCAGCCACGGCGACCAGTTCCAGACGCCGTCGGCGCCTCGGTCGCGGCCCAGCTCCGCGGAGACGGCGTTGACGCCGTCGTCGGCCCGCGGCACGCCGTAGGTTCGCACGCGCCGCGCCAGCACGGCGGTCTCGGCCTCGTCCTGCCACAGTCCGCGCCCGCCCAGGTGTCCGAAGCAGAAAAAAGCGCCCAGCAGAAGCGCCGCGGCGGCCGGCGGCTGGGCGAGGGCGCGCAGCTCCCGGAGCATCGCGCTCAGGATTCGGCGAAGAACGACGCGCAGCGGTGGTATTTATCCAGCGGCTCGCGGCGCAGGTCGAAGCGCTTCTCGACGGCGGCGTTGAAGTCGTGCATCTCGTCCATGTGCTCCAGCTTCGCGCGCAGGGAGCCGTCGCCGGCCTTGATCTCGTTTTCGAACTCGCAGAACGTGGACAGCGGGTGCAGGCCTTTCTTCGCGATGTGGAAGGCGAACACGCGGTCGAGCGAGGGCTCTAGAAATGCGGAACCAAAATCCACTTCGAATTTTTCTTTTTGATAGAGCGCGATAATGGGCCCGCTGGTGATGCGGCGCACCACGCCCGCGCCCAGGTGGCGGCGCATCGCGTCGGCCATCTCGGTGGAGGCGTGACCGCGCAGGATGGAGTCCACCGTCGCGTCGGTGAAGTGCACGATGTCGTGGCGGCTTTCTTCCAGGAACACGCCGGTCAGGCGCGCGGAGGAAAACTCCGAGCGGTAGAGCACGCCGTCGCGCGTGAAGCCGGGGCCTTTGTATTGAAGATAGACCGCGGAGCCGCCGCGTTTGTAGCGCAGGCGCAGGCTGGCGCCGGCGCGCAAAAGCGAGCCGGACTCCGTGTCCAGAAACTGATCGAAGAAAAACGCGCTCTTGCGGTGCTTGACGCCCTTGCGCTTCTCCAGCCATTTCTTGAGCTCGGAGGATTCCTCGGGCAGAACGCGCTTCTTGCACTCGATTTCGACGAAGCGCAGATCGTCGATGGCCAGACGCCGCTTCAACGAACGCGCGAGAGCGTCGAAGCTCATGGGCATGGGCGCATGATATCATAAACCCCGTGGAGCTCCTGATCGTGAGGCACGGACCCGCGGGCGACCGCGACGCCTGGCGCCGCGCCGGTCGTCCCGATGAGAAACGGCCGCTGACCGCGCGGGGCCGCGACAAGACGCGTCAAGCCGCTGCGGGCTTGGCGCGCGCGGTCGGCCGTTTGGATTTGACGGCGGCGAGCCCTTGGACGCGCGCGGCGCAGACGGCGACGTTGGTCGCGCGCGCCTGCGGCGGCGCGGTGGTGGAGCGCGTGGAGTTGATTCCGGACCGTCGCCCAGAGGAACTGCTTGCTTGGCTTGCGACGCGCCGCGAGCGCCGCGTCGCACTCGTCGGCCACGAGCCGCACCTGTCGCGCTTCGCGTCCTGGCTGCTGACCGGGCGGACGCGGTCTTTCCTGCTCCTCAAAAAATCGCAGACGCTTTTGATGGAACTGCCGCGTCCGCGCTCCGGTGCGGCCGTCCTGTTATGGTCCCTGTCCCCCCGCCAGCTGCGCGCGCTGGGCCGAAAGTCCTAAAGCGGGCGTAAGACTTCCGGTCCCGCGTGCTAGAATATTTCCGGGCCCGGGAACCCAGGAGGCACATGAAAAAGTCCGCGCTGAAGGTCCTGCTGTCCGCCGCCGTCGCGTCCGTCCTTGCCGCGCCGTCGCTCGCGCAAAGCCCCGCCCTCGCCCAACTGCTCAACGCCGTCGGAGCACCCTCGGCGCCCGTCGCGCCCGCTGCGCCCGCCGCTGCCGCCGCGTCGCGCGTGAGCGCCGGAGCACTCACGTCGGTCGCGCCGGGCAGCGACCTGCTGCCGCATTTCAGCGACCCGGGACGCGTGCAGACGATCATGACGATCATTTCCGAGGTCTACAACGGCCAGCCTCTCCCCTACGGTCGCGACGGCATCGTCTTCCAGAATCGCGAGGGCCTTCTGCCGCAGGAGCCGCGCGGCTACTACCATGAGTACACGGTCATGCCGCCGAGCGGATCGCCGCTGTCTTTGACGGTCGGCAGTCAGACCTTCTCGATGGAGGCGCCCAACGGCACACGCGGCGCGGAGCGCCTGATCATGGGCTCCAACGACGAGCTCTACTACACGCCCGACCACTACCGCGCCTTCATCTCCCTGCAAGTCGTTCCCTGACCATGGACCCGGCGGCGGCGCTGACGGACTCGTCGGCGCCGCCGCTGGCCGAAGGTCTGGACGCGGCCGCGTTGACGGCGCTGGAGGCCGCGGCGGATGCGGCGGGCCTGTGCTGCGCGCGCGCCGACGCGCCGGACAAGGCGGGCGTGCTGGCCCAGTTGGCGCGCGGGCTGAAGTTTCCCTCCCACTTCGGCGGCAACTGGGACGCGCTGGCCGACTGCCTGATGGATCCCGGCGCGGACGCGACGCGGCTTGTCGTGGTGGCCGCGTCGGCGCTGGCGGACCTGCCGCGCGAGCGCGCGGTTCTGGAGGACATCCTGCGCGAGGCCGCGCGCGACGCCCGCGCGCCGCGCCTGTTCGTCGCCTTCGAGGCGCGCAACACCCCCCCGGTCCGGCGCTAACGATAATCAGTGGCACCGGTGATAGTTCACCGCAGTGCTTCGATCCAGGGCGGGATAATCGCCGCTATTACTTTGCGGCGTGAGCAACGACGGTGAGGCGGAGCGTGAAGGTCTTGGCTGGAGGGCCCTTTTCCCCAGAGCGCCGGTAGACGAACACCGCCTTGGTCCGTCCCGGCTTGACGCCTTTGATCGACACGACGCAGACGCCGCCTGCGCCGATCAGTCCCGAGTCGTCCTTCTGAAATATTTCGGGACCGGCAGGGGCCGCGATCCGGCGGTTTACACTTTTAAGCCGCCATTCGTAGCCCGTCGCCGGACGGCACGGTAAGCGAACGCGGAAAATTTCACCCACC
>JABEUV010000095.1 GCA_013044195.1 Elusimicrobiota bacterium
CGCCCGCGCGGGCGGACTCGATGATCCCCCTGATCCGGTCATAAAGAGGGCCCGTCTTGCCGGATTTCATGACGCATCACCCTCGACGCCCGACAGATCGAATAAAAGCGCCTCCTCCCGGCGCTCAGTCTTGGATCGCGGCTTCGGAGCAGGCGCCGGAGACGGCTCATCTTCGACCTTCAACGGGAGATTCTTGATCTCCAGACTATAATCGTCGTGTCCCCATTCGCAGCGCGCGAGAACCGCCTTCGGAATCTTCTTAACCGTCAGATTCGGAAACTCGTCCGGATCCTTGACGCGGAACGCCCCGCACATGACCAGGAGGGTCCGGTCTTCCCCGACTTCATCGGAAAGCCTTTCAAGTTCGTCGCGCGAAAGCGTCTGCGTCGTTACATAGATGAAGTCCTTCTCAGTGGAGCGGCCGTGCTCCCAGTAGAGAGTGTCGCTGGGCCTATAGACGAAGCCTTCAAGTTTGCAGATGGCCTCGGCAAGCATGACGGCATCGTATTTCTTGCTGATGACCCAGTTGCCGAACTGATCTTTTTCCAGGAGTGATGGGGCCAGCCGGTAATAGCGGAAGCCGCCGCCGCCGTTCCAGCCGACGGCTTCCGTAATCCCTCCGGGGTCCTTGCCGTCGATGACTTTCTTAAGCCGCGGGATGATGTGCGTATGGCAATGCTCGCCAAGCTCGACCATGATCCAGCGGCGGCCCATTTTTTGCGCTACGGCACCAGTTGTCCCGGAGCCGGCGAACGAGTCGAGAACCCAATCTCCCGGATTAGACCCAAGCAAGAGTATGCGTTGCATTAGCCTCTCGGGCTTCGGGGTCCCGAATAAATCATCACCGAAGAGGACCTTGCTCTCTTTTTTTGCCTCATCGTTATGCCCGACGTCCTTATGTTCCCACCAAGTGGTTGCGGGCACGGTCTCGGCAACCTCATTTAGGAACCGTTTCAGACGTGGGACATTATTGCCGTCCTCACCAAACCAAATCCGCTTCTCGACAACGAGTTCAGCAAACTTCTCCTTCGTGAAACGCCAGCTTGTTCCTTTGGGAGGAAGATGCTTGCGACCTGACGGGCCAGTAATCGGATAGATAGCGTAATCCCGGACCTCATTTCGAAGAAGATCACCCGAAGTCCAGGGGCCGCGCGGGTCATTGTCTTGGTTTTTGTAACGTGCGTCTTGCTCTGCCGTTCGAGGCATCCGATTTAACGCGACATGATTTTTGTCCTTCGCGTAGCAAAGAACGTATTCGTGCGACTCCGACAGAAACTTGGAATCACTCTTGGCCCCATATTTCTTCTGCCAGCAGACGACAGCGACAAAATTAGACCTGCCAAATATCTCGTCAAGCAAAACCCTAAGATAGGGCATTTCATTGTCATCAATGCTTATCCAGATTGCCCCGTCCTCCCGCAGAAGGCGGTGGAGGACATCTAGGCGATCTCGCATCAACGAGAGCCAGAGCGAGTGTTCAATGCCATCATCGTAATGCTCGAATGCCGAACCGGTGTTGTATGGGGGATCAAGGAAAATACATTTGATCTTCCCCGCGAATTCCTGCTCAATCGCTCTCAGCGCAAGAAGATTGTCTCCAAAGATCAGTCTATTATCGAACCCATCCTTGTCAGCCCGGAATGGCGCATGGTGAGACCTGTCCTTATCCTCAACCAGAATCCTAGGTTCCAGTTTAGGCCGATTTTCCTTTCCGATCCAGGTCAGTTCGAGTTTTGTCTTCTGCATCATCGAGTGTCCTTACAATTGTTCCTCTATTTTTCCGGGCTTTCCGAGGGGACCAGATGGAGTCCTTCGTCTCCGGTGCAACGGCACTGGAGGTACGCGCCGGCCTTTCTCTTCGTCGGTAACGAGCCGCAGGCCGCACAAATGAGCGCCTCGGCGAGCTGAATCGTCTTATCCGCAAAAGCGAGCACATCCTTGTCGGGCACGTCCGCCCCGGCAGTATTCCAGTGGCATCCGACCTGGTTGCGAATCCACTCAGTCCCGGAAATCCCATCCAGAATCGGCTTCAATGCGATCTCCTTCGCCACCTTACCGGCGACAAGGACCTCGCACTTCAACGCGGCGCGCAGCTTCTTGTTGAAGCAGTCAAGCAACTCGCCGAGCGTGTATTCCGGCTCGGGTCGGCGCGGCACGCGACATTCGTAGATCAGGGCCAACTGATCAAGCAAGCTCTCAAGAAAGACGCCGGCCTTCGAGGCGACGGCCTGCCGGTCAAGCGGAGCGGTCTTCATGCTGTCGCGCAAATCCTGGATGGCCAACTTCGCCACGCCGGGGCGGATTCCATGCGCCAATGTCCAATGCGACAGATGGACTATCTGGACCTGCGCGCTTGGGCCCCGCGCATGACGCACGCGCTCCAGCCACGGGCGATAGTGCGTCGCAACTATGATCTCGCCAAAATGTTCGGCCTGATCCAGCAGCATGTCCAAGAAGCGGCCCATGTGAGGCGCGTCAACGGAGGTCACGACATCATCCAGGACTACGATCAGGTCCTTGCCGCCGAACTTCTTCGTCAACGCCAGGAAAATACAGACCCCGAGCGTGTCCAAGTGCGATTCGCTGTAGTAAGCCTGCGGCGGAACGCCCTTCACGCCCTCAAACTCGCCGTCGGATTCGAGGGAACCGCGGGTCTTGGGGTTGAGATAGAGCCGAATCTTGATTCCTTCGCCGGGATGAATCTTCTCGCAAAGATCGCCAACGTCGTCGGAGATATCGCTGAGAATCCCATCGACGAAATCCTTCCGGAGTTTTTCCACGATCAGCCGGATCGCCTCGCCCCTCTTCGATCGGGATTCGAGGCCCTCGGCCTTCTTCGTGTTCTCATCGACTGAGGCCAGCGCTCTCTTGATCAGGCCGAGCTGGCTGGCCTCACGCGCCGCGCTCTCCTGCCTCGCCTTGACGCCGGCATAACACGGCTTGGCGGAGAGCTGGAGTTTCTGGGCCTCCTTCAAGACGGCATCGCTGATCTCGGGCTCACCCGCTGAGCGCATCGTCGGATATTGAGTCCAGTCCAGCTTCAAGGCCGCAACCTCGGGCAGTTTAGATTTTTCGAGAGTTTTCGCAAGCTCGCGGGCGGTGGCGACCACGTTACTCCGGCTGTGCGCCAAAACTGCGGCGGCTCTTTGCGCCGACTTGCGCGCCGTCTCCAACTCCTGCTTGATGAGGACCATGCGCTTCATCGCCGCCAAACGCTCCGCGATGCGCTTGACCAGTGCTTCGAACGAAATGCCCGGGCGCTCGCATAGCGGACACTCATCCGCCTTGGTCGCCTTCGGCAAGTATCTCTGAGCGGCGGTCAACAACTCCACCAAGTCCGACTCCTGCGCCGACTCGGCCGCGTCCAACGCCCCCTGCGCCTTCGCCTGCTTGCCGGCGGCGTCCGAATCTTCCTTGAACGCGACCATCCAGGAATCAACCGCCGTTTGCGCCTTATCCATGCTCGCCTGGAGAGACTTCGCTTCAGAACCGACGGCCGTCAGGTCGGCCTCGTTTCCCTTGGCGCGTTCGCCGGCCCAGGAGAAACAGTCCTTGCCGGAACTGCCTGCCGCAGTCCAGAAGCCGTTCAACTGCTCTTCGGCCTGGGCTTTGGATCGGACGGCATGATCCAAATCCCCTTTGAGGGACTTGACGCAGTCCCTCAAGGCGCTCTCGGCGGCCTCAATCTTCGGCGGAACGATAAAATCTTGAAGCATCTTGTAGCGTTCTGCGGCCTGAGCGTTGATTACCTTCTCGATCTGACCTCGGCGCAGGATGCGCGCGCGCGGCGGCGTGCCCGCGCCGGAGATCGAGGGCGCGGCGCCATCGAGAGCGCCGGTCCAAGAGGACCCGTTGTGCTGAAGCGTGACGCGCAGGTCTTTCGCCGCGGACTTCAGTGCGACGATATACTCTCGCGGCTTCGTGACGCAGCGCTCGGCAATGGAGCCGTACTCCTTGTTGCAGACGAAATCGATCGCGTCGATGATGGAGGACTTGCCGGTCCCGTTTTCGCCGAAGATCATCGTGATCGGCTTGCTGGGATCGAACGGGATCTCCACGCTGTTCGAAGCGCCGCGGAACCCCGCCAATGCCAGCTTCTCGATGCGCTTAGGCATCCTTCTTGGCCTCCGCATCGACGGCAAGTTCGATCATCACCTGCCAGTCCTCCGCCTTCATCTTTCCCGAGGCGATCTTAGCCCGCAGAGATTCGAGCTGCTTCTCGGGGAGCAGTTTCTCTTTAAGAAGGCCGGCGATGACTTCCTCCGTCAGCAGGCTGTCCGGCGTCTTGTCCGATTGCGTCATACCTTCGCCTCCACCCGCCAGCGGATCGTGAACAACGGCTCCCTCTTGATGCTGAGCTTCATGCGCTCCTCGACTTTCGAGAGCACCTCGTCCTTCTGGCTGTCGATTCGGTCCTGAGCCTCGAAGATGCCCTTTCTTTTTTCGCCGCGCTTGCGCTCAAGGTCGGCCACTTTCCGCTGAAGCTCGACCTTCGTCTTCAGGTCCACGGCCTGTCGGAACTCCCGTTTCACGGATGCGATCTCCCGCTGCAGTTCGCGCAACTCGGACTCCAGCCCATCCTTGAGGTCGGCGGCCCAGTTTTCGAGCTTCTCAATCTCCGAGTCGAAGAAGTTTCGGTTGCGCGCCTGGGTGTCGTCCATCATGGCCTTTATGCCGCTCTCGACGCCAGATTCGATCTTCCGGATAATATCGGGCGTGACCGCCGCCGAGCCCAGGACCTCCCCGGAAAAATCGAAGAGCCTGCGGCAAGCCTCCTCGGGCAGCGGTTGGCCGTCGTCTCGCAAGCCGCTGAACAACAAATGATCTTCCGGCTCAAGGGAATCCAATGAAACGAGGTGAAGATGCAGCCAGCCGGAGCCGCCTTGCAAAGCCTCGACGACACTGACCTTACGGAGGCGATCGTAATCGAACCGAACGACCTGCGGCTCCAAAGCACGTTGACGTGCAGCCGCGATAAGCCGCTCCGCCAAAGGATGTCCAACACGGAAATGATGCGCGCCCTCGGGCATGTTTTCGGGCGCGAGAACGTAGGAACCGACCCTTATCCCATCGGCTTGGACGGAGCCGGGCAGGCTCTTGAGCTTGAACTCCATCACGTCGTCGGACATGAACTCAGCATGATCGCGCAGCTCGCCTTTTGCGAACCACCACAGCAATTGGTGAAACCGGTTTTTCTGACGTTTGGCGCCGTCCTTACTGAGACGCAAGCGCTCCTGCACATCCACGTCGAAATGTTCCAGGAGCTGGCTCTTGGCCGTCTCCATGCGCGATTGAATTTGCAACTCAAGTTCCTGCTGAAGACGGTCGAAAGCGGCGTTGATCTCATCAGTGGTTCGGCAAGACTGGTAGATATCGTTGACCCGCTTCTCAAAATCGACGCCCGACTCCAAAGCGCCGAGCACCTGATCTGAGGCGCCGAAGATGCCGTTGAAAAGTTTGAACTTCTGCTCAAGCAGTTCGAACACGCGCTTGTCGGCGGCGTTCTTGCGGTTGACGAAATTGATGACCACCACGTCGTGCTGTTGCCCGTAACGATGACACCGGCCGATCCGTTGCTCGATCCGCTGCGGATTCCAAGGAAGGTCATAGTTCACGACCAGGCTGCAGAACTGCAGGTTGATGCCCTCGGCGGCGGATTCCGTGGCGATCATGATCGTCGCGCGGTCGCGGAACTCCTCGACCAGGGCCGAGCGAATGTCAGCGCTCGCCGAACCCGTCACGCAATCCTGGCCCGCGCGACGGTCGAGCCATGCCTTGTAGACCTTCTGCGATTCAGGATCGGTGTTGGTCCCGTTGAAAGTGACCAATTGCCCACCGTAGCCGTTAGCCGTGAGCAGCTCCCTGAGATAGGTCTGCGTCCGGCGGGACTCGGTGAAGATCAAGGCCTTGCGCTTGGCGCCCAACTCTTCTGCGCGAGCCAGGCCTGTCTTGAGGGCGGTGAGCAAGGCGCTGCCCTTCTCGTTGCGCGTGATGGACTCGGCTAAATTCTTGTAGCTCTTGAGGTCCTCCAACTCCTTGCGGATCGCCGCGCGCTCGGCGTCTCCGGGTCGGGCGGGAGTCTCGCCCGTGGCCGCAACGGGGTCCCCTGCGTCGCCGTCCCACTCCTCCTTTGTCTCGGCCAGCGATTCATACTCCGATTCCAGGGCCGCCGCCGTGTCGCCGTCGGCGACAGAAAGACTCTTTTCCTTCGCCTCGAGCCGCTTGATGAGCGTTCCCAGGGTATCGGCAATCGCGAAAGATGAAGACGCCAATATCTTCCGAAGAACGAGAGTGATTAGGGCGCGCTGACTGGCCGGCAACGCATACGATTGCGGCCTCTGGAGATAGTTCGAAACGGACTCATAAAGCTCGCACTCCTGGTCGGTCGGCGTGAAATCCTGCGTGTGGGAGACCCGATTGGTATAGCGAACGTATTCCATCACCTGCCGCCGCAAAGTTCTCTGGCATACCGGCTGTATTCGCCGCTTCAGATCCGAAAACTCATCGGCCTTTCCATCCACAATCCGCTTCGCGAACTGATCCCGAAACGAATCAGAATTGCCGAACAGATGTTGATCGATGAAGCTGATGAGGCCATAAAGCTCCATCAGCGAGTTCTGGAGCGGCGTGGCGGTCAGCAGGATTTTCGGACGCGGGCCGATGGCATCGCGAATGGCCCGCGCGATCTTGTTGCCGGGCTTGTAGACGTTGCGCAAGCGATGGGCCTCATCGACCACCACCAAGTCCCATGAAATCCGCTGGATGGCGGCGGCTTCCCTCCGCGCGAAGTTGAAGGAGCACAGGACCACGCGGTTTTTCTGCTCGAACGGATTTTGGCCCTGGGCTTCAAGCGCCTTGTAGCTGGAGGCCTCCAAGATGACGGAGTCGATGAAGAACTTCTCGGCCAGCTCGCGTTCCCACTGCTGACGCAGGGCGGCCGGCATGATGCACAGAATCCTGCGCTTGCCCTCCGCCCATAGCTGGCTCATGATCAGGCCGGCTTCGATGGTCTTGCCCAGCCCGACCTCATCCGCCAAGAGCGCCCCGCGCGAAAGCGGCGAATTGAAGGCGAAGAGCGCGGCGGCCACTTGATGCGGATTCAAGTCTATTGTCGCGTTGTTGAGCGACTGTGACAGTTTTTCCACGCTGCCGGAAGAACAGCGTTTAGTCAGCTCATGCGCGAAATATTTTGAATGAAAAGGCGTGCTCATACCAAACCCCACGATACAATTGCAATCCGAGAAAAGCCACGCACTGCGCGGCCTTTCTGGAGACCGATCAGGACTCTGCGAAACATTGGCTAAAGGCATCAGCGGGCCTTGTCGAACGGCAAAAGCTTATTGCGCCCCCGCGTCGAGCCATTGCGCCGGCGGCCACGCCGCCGGCGGCTGTTGAAGCCGTGACAGAGCCTCTCCCACAGCCTTGACCAGCTTGCGAAAAGAACGACTGCGGCGGTGCGCCCGCCCCATGTCGAAATTCGCGCTCATAGCGGCTTGATCGAGCGTTTCGGAGTAGGCGCGACGCTCCGGCATGAACTCTTCGAGCGCTCCCTTGGCGTCGCGCCTTGATTCGGGATCGTCGGGAGCGACCGCGACATCATTGATGCCGCACTTCCCGCGCAGCGACTCGACGGCGGAAAGAAGCCACGTCTCGTATTCGCGGTAAGCGACCACGACATCGCAAGGAACGTGTCCCGAGACTCCTCGCGCCCACGCGCGAGCCTTCGCGGCGACCTCCTTGGGGCAATCGTCCTCGCCGTCAAAAAGGATCACCACGGCGGCGCAATCAGGCTGTAGAAGCGCAAGCTTCACCGCCTTCTCGACCTCTTCCTTGCTGCGGAATTGAGACTGAGTCCGACGGATAGGCCGGCCCACCTCCACGCAATAGCATCGGGCTTCAACGAGAAGACGGCGCAGCAAAACGGGAACGGCCTGCACCTCGCCATGGCCCTCCACTATGGGATAAATCTTCACGCCAACTCCTCGAACAAATTTCCCTCGCGCAAATCGCCGTCTGCGGAGAAGAGTTCCTCGGCATTCAGGGCGTTGGAGCGCAGAAGCTCTCCCGCGCCCATCAAATGCTCGCTCATGGCCTTCCGCGTGGCCTGCGACGGCATCAGCACATGGGAGGCTCCCTCATGCCAGGTGACCACGCGCAGATTGCCGTCGTTGATCCATTTCGCGTCTAGAAGTTCCGGGCTGTGAGTGGTGACGACGACTTGCATGGACTTGGCGGCTTGGCGGATCAGATCAAGAACGGCGCCAAGAGCTCCGGGATGAATTGTGGCCTCTGGCTCTTCGATGACCAGCAAGCTCGGGCTTGGTTTTTGGAAAACTGCCAAGATAAGGCCAAGGGATCGGAGAGTGCCGTCCGACATATTAAAAGCGTCGAACGTCAGCCTTTTGTTTTTATCGGAACCCCATTCCTGGGAAAACTGCATGGAAAGTTTATTCCCATGCTTCTTGGGCGCGACGGACTTCGTGGCGGGCGCGATGCTCTCAAGGATGTTGTTGATGGCTGATTTTATTTCCCCCGCTTCCGAGCCGCGGGACAACTCCTGAAGGACGCTCGCGGCGTTTCCACCGTCGGCGCGCAGAGCCACGCCGCTATCCGGGTCCTGCATCTCTCGCAGTTTGGCCGGCTCAATCGAGTAGACCCGCATCGAACTGAGAACGCGAAAGATCGGGGAGAATCGCTCGTCGCCTCCGATCAGCGGCAGGGACAGGGCCGACGCCTCTAAGGCGGGAGTCAATCCTTTCGCGTTGCTCTCCCAGCTCGTTTCTTTCCGGTCGAACCACCAACGAGTTCCGTCCGATTTTCGAACGAGACATTGCTCACGAACGATCTGATAGCCATAGTTTGGCAGCGTCTTGACCTCGAAGGCGAACCGGCCGCCGGAAATGCCGTTGATCTGTCCGAATTCGAACGCCAGGCCAAGATTCGGAGGATAGCTCCTTCCCGAACTTTTGTTGCGCACCGCCGCGATACCAGCCCGACGGTCGAATACCGCCTGAAGCGGGGATGCCATCGCTTCCGAAACGAAACTGAAAATATCGGCAAGATTGCTCTTTCCAGAGCCGTTGCACCCCACGACGAACAGAGGATTATCGAACGTCAGCGTCGCCGAGGGGAAGCTGCGGAATCTTTTGATGACGACCTTGACTATCGACATGTTCCCCATTTTTTGCCTCACTTTCCGGCAATTACGGACGCCGGTTCAACGTCAAGCATTTCTCAATCATAACGATGTCGCAGCTTCCGCGCGCCGTCGCCGCAAAAGCTCGACGCCGATTTTCCAGACGTCGCCGGCGCCCAAGGTCAGGACCACGTCGCCGGAGCGCAGACGCCGGGACAGTTCGGCCGCGCCGGGGAAGGCCTCGCAGGCGACGCCGCCGCGGCGCGCGGCGTCGATGATGAGCTTGGAGTTCACGCCGGGCAGCGGCTTCTCGCCGGCGGCGTAGATGTCGGTCACGAAGACCAGGTCGGCGGCGGCCAAAGCCGGGCCGAACTGGCGGGCCAGGAGCTTGGTGCGCGAGTAGCGGTGCGGCTGGAAGACCACGACCACGCGCTTGGCTTTCCACAAGCCCGCGACGGCGGCCAAAGTGGCGCGGACCTCGGTGGGGTGATGGCCGTAGTCGTCGACGAACTCCGCGCCGCCGGCCGAGCCCAGACGGTCCAGGCGGCGGCCCACGCCGCGGAAGCTCGCAAGGCCGCGGGCCAGGCGCTTGAGATTGAAGCCCAAAAACGCGCCCGCCGCCAGCGCGCCCAGCGCGTTGGACACGTTGTGGCGGCCGGGCACGCGCAGGCGCAAGGTCAGGACGCGGCGGCCTTTATGCAGAACTTCGCAAGAGGAGCCGTCTTTGCCGAGCTTGAGCCCGCGCGCGCGCCAGTCCGCGCGCGGCGAAAAGCCGAAGGTGACGATGGTGCGCTCCACGCGCGGGCGTAAGGAGGTCAGCGCCGCGTCGTCGGCGCAGAGCACCGCGGCGCCGTAGAAGGGCAATCGGTTCAGATGCGCGACGAAGGCGTCCTGCAGGCGCGCGACCGTGCCGTAGTAGTCCAGATGATCGTCGTCGACGTTGGTGACCACCGCGACCAGCGGCGTCAGAAATAAGAAGGAGCCGTCGGACTCGTCGGCTTCGGCCACCAGATAATCGCCCACGCCCAACCGCGCGTTGGCGCGGATGTTCTTGAGCCGACCGCCGATGATCATGGTGGGGTCCGCACCCGCCGCGCGCAGGGCCAACGCCGCCATCGACGTGGTGGTCGTCTTGCCGTGGCTGCCCGCGACGGTGACGGTTTTCTTAAGCCGCCCCAACTCCGCCAGCATCTGCGCGCGCAGGACCACCGGCACGCCGTTGCGGCGCGCCTCCACGACTTCGGGGTTGCCGGCCGCCACCGCGGAGCTGACCACCACGACCTGCGCGCCGCGCGCGTGCGCCGCCGCGTGGCCCAGGAACACGCGCGCGCCCTGCTCGGTCAAGCGGCGGGTGACCTCGCTTGCTTTGACGTCGGAGCCGGAGACCTGGTAGCCCAGGTTGAGCAGGACCTCGGCGATGCCGCTCATGCCCGCACCGCCGATGCCGACGAAGTGCGCGCGGCGCACGAACTGCCGCATCGGCCCGTCGCCGCGCTCCCGCGCCGTCACTGACCGTCTCCGTCGCCGTCGCCGCCCGACGAAGATGAACCGGAGTCCCCGGCGCCGGAGTCCGCGCCCGTGTCCGCGTCGGACGCCGCGCTTGGCGGCACGCTGGCCGGACGCTTCAGCCAGGCGATGCCGTCGGCCGCGGCCTTGTTCTTGGGGTCGATGGCCAGCACGCGCTTGAGCGCCGCGATCGCGCCGGGCTCGTCGCCGCTGATCGCGGCGGCCACGCCGCGCCCAAGCCACGCCGGAACCGAGCGCGGGTCCAGATCGGTGGCGCGCATGAACGCCGCTCCCGCGCGCTGGCCTTCGCCCACGGACACGTGCGCCAGGCCCATCGCCGTCCACCAATCGGAATCGTTCGGGTACTCGGGCTTGTCGCCGCGCTCGGGCAGGACCTCGGCGACCAGCGCCATCCAGCCGGAGCCGATCACCCACAGCCCCATGTCGTTGCCCACCTGACGCGGCTCGTAGATCACCTTCGGCGGCTTGGCCGCGTCCGAGCGCGCCTCGTCGGTGGGGTGCGAGTAGGTCAGGTTCATGCCCAGCCGCGCGTCGGAGTCCGCCGGCGCGCTCTTCATCACCGAGCGCAGGTCGGACATGATCTTATGAATCTGCTGCTCGCGGCCCGCCTCGTCGGCGGCGGTCAGCGGATAGTCGCGGCGCACCGACTTAGCACTCGCCGTCTCCCCGCCGCCGCCGTTGGCCTGCGCCAGAGCGCGCTTGAGGCTGGACGTCTCGCCGGGACCTTCCTTGACCAGCTTCGGACGCGGCAGGAACATCGCGTCGACGTGAAGGATCGCGGACTGGTTGAGCGGCACGCGGCGCAGGTTGTTCTCGAAGACAGACAAGGGATCGTTGGGATCGGCGGCTTTGGCCGAATCCGGTTTCTTATTCGGCGACGGGCCTTTCTTGCCGTCGGCGTTCGGCGCCTGCTTCGGATTCTGGCCGCCGGAGTAGGCGACGGAGAGCTGGAGCCCCCCGCCGTTGCCCTCCGGCGTCAGGCGGAACGCGTCGACCAGCACCGCGCGCGCCTTCTTGTGCATGTTTTCCTCGACGAACAAACGCGCCAGGCGCATGCGCGCGACCGCGTCGCCGGGCTTGAGGTCCACCGCGTGCTGGAGCGTGGAGATCGCCTCCTTGTTCTGGCCCATGCGGTCTTGAGCGCAGCCAAGCTCGAGCAGTGCGTCCTCGTAGTTGGGCTGCTCGCGCAGGGCGGCCTCGAACTCCGACGCGGCGTCGGGATCGCGGCCGAGCTTGCGATACAGTGTGCCCAATTGAAAATGGTACAGCGCGTTCTTCTTGTCGAGCTCCAGCGCCTTGCGGAAGCATTCCAGCGCGCCTTGATAGTCGCCGCGTCCCTCGATGACCGAGCCCAGGTCCATCTCCGCGTCGGCGCGGGTCGGGTCCAGCTCGGCGGCGCGCCGGAACTCGGCTTCGGCGCCGTTCGAGTCGCCCTTCCAGCCGTAGGAGATGCCCAGCAGCAGATGCGCCTGGGAGCTGTTCGGGTCCAACGTCAGCGCGGTCTTATACGAGTCGATTGACTCGTCGACCATCCCGCTCCAATACTGCGCGACGCCCAGAATCATCCGCGCCGCGGGATCGCGCGGATCCGCCGCGACCGCATGGCGCGCGATGTGCAGGGCCGAACCGTAGTTCTTGCGCGAGAGATCGTCGCTGGCCTCGTTGAGCTCGTTGTGCGCTTGCGCGGCCATGATCTGGTCCCAGATGGTTTCCGAGCCGGGCTCCGGCTCGGTCTTATCGCCGCGCGCGGCCCCGGCCAGCGCCAACGCAAGCGCAAGAACGGCGGCGCTCACGCCGGGCCTCCCGCCGCCGCGCCAAGCGCGCGCAGGCGCGGCAGGATGGCGCGCAGGGCGCGCCCGCGATGGCTCAGCGCGTTCTTCTCGTCGGGCAAGAGCTCGGCCAAGGTGCGCCCGTCCGGCAGGGCAAAAAGCGGGTCATAGCCGAAGCCGCCGCGCCCGCGCGGCGCCGAAGCGATGATCCCGTCCAGGCGGCCCTCGACGGTCTCCACAAGGCCGTCCGGGGACGACAAGGCCAGAACCGTGCGAAAGCGCGCCGCGCGGTTGCGCGGCGCAACCGCCGCCAGTTCGCGCAGGAGCTTGTCGCGGTTGTCGGCGTCCGTGCAGCCCGGCCCCGCCCAGCGCGCGGAAATGACGCCGGGAGCGCCGCGCAGGGCGGATACTTCCAAGCCGGTGTCGTCGGCCAGCGCCCACGCGCGGCAGGCACGCGCGGTCTCCACGGCTTTCTTGGCGGCGTTGCCTTCCAGCGTGTCGCGGTCTTCGACGATCTCGCCCATTTCCGGAAACGCGTCCAGGCCGACGCAGGAAACGCCGGAGCCGTCGAGCAGGCGCGCGATTTCTCCGGCCTTGTGAGCGTTGCGCGTCGCGAGCACGAGGCGGACCTGGCGGGTCACGGGGCGGTATGTTATCATTTTGCCGTGAAAGCCATCCGATGCGCCTGCGCTGCGGCCGCCGTATTCCTGGCCGCCGCCTGCGCCCGGCCGATCCAGCCCGAGGACGACTCCGATGCCGGCATACGGGCGCGCATCGAAACCCAGGTGCGCGGCCGTGCGGACCTGGACTTAAGCCACATCACCATCGACGTCTATTCGCACGTGGTCACGATCACCGGCATCGTACCCGCAACTTCCCAGCTCAAGGCCCTTAAGCGCCTGATCGACCGGGTATCGGGCGTCGACCAGGTCGTCGAGAACGTCGTCGTCGGGGAGTAGCGTGCGCGCCGCACTCCTGCGCTGGTACCGCCTCCGCAAGCGCGACTTGCCCTGGCGCCGCAAGGTCTCCCCCTACCGCACCTGGGTCTCCGAGGTCATGCTTCAGCAGACCACGGTCGCGGCCGTCGCGCCGAAATACGAAGCTTTCCTGCGGCGCTTTCCGGACGTCGCGACGCTGGCCGCCGCGACGGAGGAGGAAGTTCTTTCCTCCTGGGCGGGCTTGGGCTACTACTCCCGGGCGCGCAACCTTCGCCGCGCGGCCGCCCAGATCATGGTGCGGCACGGCGGACGCTTCCCGACCGACTACGAATCCGTCTTGGCGCTGCCCGGCGTCGGCCGCTACACCGCCGGCGCCATTCTGTCGATCGCCTACGGCCGGCCGCAGCCCGTCGTCGACGGAAACGTGATCCGGGTGTTTTCACGGCTGTTCGGCCTGCGCGGCCGCGCCAAGGATCCCGCGTTCGCCGCGCAAATCTGGCAGAAAGAGGCGGCGCTCGTACCGAAAAAATATCCCGGCGACTGGAACCAGGCGCTGATGGAGCTTGGCGCGACCGTATGCACCCCGGAGTCTGCGTCCTGCGGCGCGTGCCCGGTTTCGAAAAACTGCGTCGCGTTCAAGAAGCATCTTCAAGACAAGCTTCCGTCTCCTGAAAAACGACGCACGGCTCAGGACGTCCGCTGGTCCTGCCTCTGGATCGAGCGCGGAGATCAAGTCCTGCTCTGGAAGCGTTCCGAGCACGAACGCCTCCTCAAAAATCTTTGGGGCCTGCCGGAAGCCGGGCGCGTGACGGCGACCGCCGGACGACTCCTCGCGCGCGCGTCCCACTCGATCACGCACCATGCGCTGGACGTCGAACTGCGCGCGGGTACGCTGGCCGCAGACGCCGCCCTGCCGCCCGAGGCCGACTGGACGCCGAGAACGCGTCTGAAGGAGCGGCTGGTGTCCTCGCTGTGGCTTAAGCTACTGGACTTTCGCGCCGCCCGCTGATCAATCCCCGCCGCTCTCCGCCGCAAGCGCGCGCCAATCCAGGATGCGCACCGTCCCGCGACCGGTGACCACGATGCCGCGCGCGCGCAGGTCCGCCAGCGCGCGGAACACCGTCTCGGGCGCAGCTCCCACCCAGGCCGCCAGCGCGTGCCGCGTCGCGCGAACCTCGTCGCCCTCCGTTGTGCGCAGGCCGAGCAGAACTTTCGCAAGCCGCGGGCGGACCCCAAGCCGCGCGTCGCGCACGGAGCGGCGCATACCCCGCAGTCGCCTCGCGCACAGCTCGCACGACGCGCGCGCGACGTCCGCCGAGCGCCGGAACAGGGAGAAGAAGGCCGCATCGGGCAGGCGGACCGCCGTCGTTGGGCCTTCAGCGATGGCCGTGCACTGGTAGCGGTCGCTGGCTCCCCCGATGCGGCAGCAGACGCCGAACAACTGGCGCGGCCCGAAGACCTCGATCTGGAAAGTACGCGACGCCGCCAGAAACGTCAGTATCCGCACCCGGCCGGAAACAACGACCCACGTCGCCGGCGAACGCTCGCCTTCAATAAATATCTGCGCGCCGGACGCATACCGCCGCAGCTGCGCCGAGGCGGCCAGCGGCTCAAGCTCTCCGGGCGGCGCGTCTGTAAACGGCACGGTGCGCGCCAACACGGCTGCGACCTCGTGCCGATCGATCGTCTTTTCGCGGGTCAAGGCGGACTACTGTTAGCAACGGAACCGCCAGACGCCGCGGGCTGACTCGGCGCCCGCACGAAGGACGGCAGGAACGACTTCAGCGAACCCTCGGCCGCATGCTGAGCCGCGTCGTAATCGTCGTCCGCCACCTCGAAGGAAACGACGTCGACGACGCCGCGCGTGAGCAGAACCATCCTCCAGCCGCGCATCGGGCGGCCCGTGGTCGGATCGGTGTAATCGAACTCGACGCGAGCGCCCGGAACGCCGCGCAGCGCAACAGCCTCCCGAAGGAGCACGCGCACGCGGCCGTAGCGGCGGCGCAGGCGCGGCGCGTCGGCCCGCTCCCAAGCGGCGGCGGTCCTCACGCTCGCGGGGACGACGGACTGCTCCACCGTCAGCCGCGCCGTGCCCGTCGGCGCGCGCGCAACCGTGCCCAGACCCGGTTCGTCGGACTTCGTCCAGCCCGCAGGGAAGTCGATGCGCCAATGCTCGCGCGGATGCTCGTAGGACTGAGCGCGGACCGGAGCGCCGGCCAGCAGCGCGGCGGCGAGAGCCGCCCCGAGGCTCACGCGGCCTCACCGCGGCGAACGGTCTTCTCCGAAATGACGCTCGCCCCGATCTTCAACGAAATCTCCGCGAGTTTCGCGGACACAAAAGATTCCACCTCGTGGGCCGAGGAGCCTCCCCGGCCCTCGGCGGCGCGCAGAAAAATCCGCGACGCGATCCGAACAAGCAGCGGATCCGGGCTTTTCGACGTCGTCGCGGCAGCCCCCTGCTCCTCCAGCGCCAGCCCCAGCGCCGCGGTACGGGATACGTAGCCGACGCCGGCCCGCAACGGCTCGACGCGCAGCCGCCAGCAGCCCCGCGGCGCGTCCGGCTTGTTCTTCGGCATCTCCGCAGTATTCGGTAATCCCGCATTTTCCGGCATACGCCGCCCGCCGCCCTGCGCGTCCGCGGCGAACCGAGCGGCGCAACGCGTGAGTTCCTCGCCCGACCGCGTCACGAAACGATAGCCGCCGTCCTTCGACGCCATGAACCCGTCTCGAAGAAGTTCCCCGACCGCCCCTGGAAAAGCCCGCTCGACGCTCACTCCGAAGAATCGCTGGAACTCGGACGATGAAATGTCATTGCCCGCACAGACGTTGAGCACGGCGTATTTTACCATCTCGTCGTGGGCGCTCAACCGTCGCCCACGATAGATCGCCCGAGCGGGATCGAACGCCGCGTTATGCGCCGAAACGTTCTCGTACGCCGATACCCCCGCGACCCGCGACCGCGCCGTGGGGCCCAGGCCGAACACGGACGACGGCTCCGCGGTGAAATCGTAATATGTATGTTTATAGAACGGCTTATGCCCGGCAAGACGCCTCAGCCGCGCAAAATACCATGCGTCATCCGTCAGAGCCGGACGGCGATCCGTCCAACGATAGCGGCCTTTGATCAACGAGCGTATCCGCCCGATCACGCCGCCGTAGCGCGCCGCGATACTTTCCCGAAAGCTCCGTAAATCTCCGGAGTAGAACTCCTTCAAATAGGGCCCAGGCGGCCAGACCAGATAGACGGCGACGGCGTCCGGCTCCCAGAGCATCACCGATTCAAACGACTTTAAAAATGTTTCCTCATCATCGCCGCGCAGCCCTAAAAGCAAATCCAAGTTCAGCTCAAAACCGCCGACCTCCCGCACCAGGCGCATGGCGCGCTCGACGACGGGAAGGCTCTGATGACCGCGATTTTCCAACGCCAGAACCTTGTCGCTCAGGGATTGAACGCCCATGCCGATTCGGTTGAACCCGAAAGATCTCAACGCGGCCAACTTTTCCCTCGTCACCCCGATAGGATCGCACTCGAACGTCCTTGAGCCCTCGCCGTTCACCTGATAGCGTTCAAAAAACTCCGACAGAAGCCTTTTGATTTGCTCCGCCGTCAGCAGGCTCGGCGTCCCGCCTCCGATGTAAAGGGCCTGAAATTCGTCGCCTGCAAATGCCGGCGCGAAAAATGAAAATTCTTGGCGCAAGGTCGACAGGAAGTCCGCCAACGATGCGGCGCGGGAAGTCGCGCGGGAGTAGAAACAGCAGAAGGAGCATCTCCGCAGGCAGAAAGGCACATGAATGTAAAAATAGCGAGGCGCGCAAACACTCGACGTTCGCAGGCGGCTCCACGCGTCTCGAACGACGTAGGAGTCCAGCGCGTCCGGCTGATCACAGCCGCCGCCCGCAAGCTGGGGACGAAGGATCCGCGATACGTCTAGCAAGCGCCGGCCTCCCCGGCGGCGCGGCGGCCAAGATTCGCCGCGTCCATATTCCGACAGAACTCGCTCAGCAGCGCATCCGCCGCGAACGTCGCAGCAAGAACGTCGCTCGGAACGCTGCGGGCGACGACGTCGGCGCTCGTCGCGCAAGCCGCCTTCTCCAGAGGTTCTCCGATATGCCCCAAGCGCAGTTCCGCCTTTCTCGGCGCGACCGCCGCCGCCAGCATCACGTTTGACGAGTACACCTCGCCGTCGCAGTCGACCACCAGCCCGTCGTTGTACAGAGGCGTGCTTGACGCGCGGCAGAGATTGACGACCTCGACGAGGTCTCCGCGCTCGGCCAGCCTCTCCAAAATGCGCCGCGTCGCCGCGAAGCGCTCGCGCAGGCGCGCAAGCTCCCCGGCGCTCCACCGCGTAAAATACGCGGGAAGAAAATTGAAGCGCCGAAAACCCGCGGCGCGCCCTCGCGCGACGCGCGCGACGGTCGCGACGACGCTCTCGCCGGGCGCCAGCAGGATATTAAGCACCGCGCCTGGCAGTCGCGCCGCGGCCGGGATCGGTCGGCTGGCGAAGACCTCCAGACGCGCCCGGCCCGCCAGCGGTCCCGGCCCCGCGGCCAGAGCGCCGCCGTGCGTCGACAGCTCGACGACCGCCCGCGGAGCGGCGCGCGAGACCGCGTCCAAGGCGCGCGCCACAAGGTCGGGCCTCAGCATCGGCTCGCCTCCGAACAGCTTGACACGCGGCCGTGCGGCGAGCCGCGGCAGAAGCCCGGAGATCGCGGCGTCGAGAACGTCCGGCGCCATGTCCGCGTCCGAAAACTCCTGCGGGCAGAACCCGCAGCGCCGGTCGCAGCGGCGCGTCAGCACGAGCACAAGAAGGCTCTCGCGCCTCACGGCCCCACCATCAGCGAGACGTCGTCGATGCGATCCCACGGCAACGAGGAGAGTTCGCGCCTCCATTGCGAACAAGCGCGCGCGCGCACGACTCCCGACAAAGGGAACTTTTCCGGCGGAGACTTAGCGAGATCGAAGTAGAGAGTGACCGGCCGGTCTTTCACGACGGGCTCAAGCAACGCCATGCAACGCGCGACCTCGCTCTTTTTCAAGAAGACGAACAACGGCTCCCGGCGGCGCGCAAGCGCGATGAAACGCCCATCCGCGCGCCCATCACCGTCCTCGTCAAAAAACATCGCAAACGTGAAGTTGGACGTTGTTTTTGCGCGCCACTCGATGCCGCTGAGAGCCAGCATCGTCGTCAGAGCCGACGCGCCCGCCGTCGCGACGAGGCTTACGCCCAGGCGGCGCAACTCAGAGACCAGCCACGCGCCAGGATCGACGAAGGAGGCGATCCCGCCCGACGCGACCAGACCGACGTCGCCGCCCGCCAGCGCCGACAGCACGCGCGCGGTTAGCGCCGGGTCCGAGTCGCGGGGAACGGCGACGAGAGTCTTCGCACGCGGGTCCGCGCGCAGTCGGATCAAATCTCTGCGAGCCGACTCGACGTCCTCGACCAGCAGGAAATCCAGACGCCGCACAAGCCAGAGAGCGTTGAACGTCAGGTCTCGGACATCGCCGATGTGCCACGGAATGAGAAAAAACCGTCCCGACGGCGCGACATGCGGTCCGGAGGTTCGATCCGTCCGTCCGCGTTTGGAACCGCTCACGAAGCCTCCGCGACCGGCTCGAATTCGTCCCAGCCGAAGAACTCCGGGTACTCGCGCCACGGCCCCTCGCATTGCCGATACCACGCGCATTCGGGGCAACGCGGTCCGCGCGCCTTGCCCTCGTCGATGCGCGCGCGTGTGTAGTCAGCGATCACGGAAGACGCGTCGTAGATGCGCGTGCGCGGGATGATCCGCTCGGCAACGTACGCCTCGTAGCCCGACATCCGGCAGTACGGAATGGCCTCGGTCATCACCGTTCGTCCCGCGGCGATTCCCACGTCGAGCGCGCGCTTGACGTAAGGCTCCAGCACCGATTTGCGCGCCGCGAGCCATTCCTTATTTTCGCCCGCACGGCCGCTCATGTGCATGTAGGCGAACTGAAACTGGTCGACGCCCAGCGAGACCAGCAGGCGGGCGAGTTCGGGCAGGTCGCGATAATTCGCCTTCGTGATCACGGAGTTGGTAATCACGCGCTGACCCAGCCTCTTGAGCGTGCGTATCCCGGCAAGGGTCTGCAAAAAGGCCCTTGGAGCACCGGTCAGCCAATCATGGATCGCCGCCGTTGAACCGTGCAGCGAGGGACTGAACTCATTGACGCCCGCGTCGATCAGGCGACGGCAGAAATCCTCATAGCAGAAGGTCCGGCCGTTGGACTGGACTTGAACGAGGGTGTAGCCGACCGCGCGCGCGCGCCGGGCGATCGCGACGATGTCGCGGTGCAAGGTCGGCTCGCCTCCGGTGATCACGACGCCGGTCGCGCCCTCGCGACGTCCTTCCTCCAAAGAGGCGAACAATTCGTCTTCTTTCTTGGCGGGCAGACGCTCGCGCTTGTCGCCCTGCACGCAGAACTTGCAGAGATTGTTGCAGCGAAAGCCCACCTTTAGATCCACTCGGTTCACAAGAACCTCCCCGCGACCGCCGTCAGAGCGGCCCAGACGACTCGCGCATACGGGCTCAACCAAGACACGACCGTCCCCGGCCGCCACAGCGTCAGCAGCGCGCCCAGCATGATCCACGCCGCAAACGGCACCGCGCGCCGTACGGCAAGCTCCCCGCCGTTCGCGTTTAAGCCGGCGCGCAGCGCCGCGGCCTCCTCGGCGCTGAGCCCGTCGCAGTGCCGCTCTCGAAGAAGCCCCGAGGTGCGAGGATCAGCGGCGAGGGCGGCCCACGCCTCCTCGGTCAGTATGGTCCCCGCGCACAGCTCGCCCGCCGGCAAGCGGGCGCGGCTGGCCATTTCGAGAGGTACGTGAAGCAGCGAGCGCGCCAACATCAGCAGAAAGCTGAAACCCAAAACGCTGCGCGCCGTCTGCGCCAGTAGCCGCGCCAAGTCGACTCCCGCCGCCGCTGCCGCCCACGCCGCGACGCAGAAAGCCGCGAGCGCGGCCGCGCCGACTCGGGGACGGGTGAGAATCGGCGCCGCCCAATCCCAAAGGGCGTACATGAGAAGCAGAAGCGCCACACGTCCAAGCGGGTCCAGCCCGGCCGACCCGAGACGCCGCTGGAGCAGTTGCAGCGCGAAGAACAGCGACACGACGTTCACCGCAAGAGCCGCCGCCCGCCAGCGCCATGCGAAGACTTCGCGGGCACGCACGCGCAGGCGATCCGCCTCGGCCGCGGCGGACAGCAGAACGGCACGCGGGCCGCGTCGAGCCCATGAGTATGCGCCGAGGACCAGCCGCGCCGACGCCTCCGCCGCGAAGGCTAGGCCCGCGGGGACGAAAGCGTTGATGAGGAAGACCAGAAACAGCAGTCTCGGGAAGCCCGAGAGATTTCCGTTCACCAGCGGCAGCAGTGCCGACAGCGCGATATAGAGCTTCGCGTCGCCCGCGGGCCAGATTCCCAAGCGCCACAACGTCCAGCCCGCGGCCAGGCTCAGCCCGGCGTGGACCGCCAGCCCCGCATACCAGCGCCACGGCAGGTACATCGTCCCGAAACCAAGCACGCTCAGGCCTCTGCATCCAAGCGCGCTCTTGGCCGCCTGAAGCGCTACGGCCGCCGCGGCCGCGAGCAAGGCAATCGCTACGAGCCGATTGGGCACGCGCCGCTCGCGCCAATCGAAGACCGACGCCGAGGCGCCGACCCCGACCAGCACGGCGAACGCGGCCGACGAGATCACGGCTTGTCCTCCCGCACGCGCGCGGCCACCGTTTCCGGGGACAGGAACACGGGGCATAGCTCGTCTTCCGAATAATACACGCCGAGTTGATAGAGGCCCGCGCACAGGGAGTCGAGAGGGCACGCCGCGCAGCGCGCCGACTTGCCGTAGCTCCAGGCGCTGCGGTCCTGCCGGCTGAGGCCCTTTTCGTCCAAGAAAAATATCTCGCGCGCCTCTTCCTTCACGATCTTGCGCGTCTCCGTGGAGCGATGCGGGAAGTCCGACATGTAGCACAGCGGCACGCGCTCGACGCGAAAGGTGCGGCCGGTCGCGTCGAGCCAATGCATCGCGCGGTGGAGCTCCAGCTCGAAGGCGCGCAGCTTCGGGACAAGCTCCGGGTTCAGCGACGCGCGGTTCATCAAGGGGTCCATGTTGTTCCAGACAAAGTGCTTCAAAAATGGGAAACGCTCCGCGAGGACGCGCACGTTCACGCTGAGGTGGCCGGCGTTGCGGCTGTTGATCACCGTGTTGATGTCGACGCGCGTACCCAGACGGCCCGCGTTTTCAAGCGTCTTGAGGATGTTCGCAAGCGATCGCTTGTTGCCCGTCAGTTCCGCCTGGACGCCGTCATGCACGGAGTGCACCGAGACGTGCATGAGCTCGAGACCGGCGTCGACTAGCCGGCGCAAGTAGTCCGGCTTGGCCGTGCGCTGGCCATTGGTGATCAGGCGCGGCGGCAGGCCGAGAGAACGTGCGCGCGCGATCAACTCGGGCAGACGCTCGAACAAGGTGGGCTCGCCGCCGGTGAGGATCACGCCCGCCGCCCCCTGCGCGGCAAACGAGTCGACGAGCGCAGCGGCCTCCTCCCACGCGATCGTGCGGCCGTTCTCGGGGTTCGAGCAGAACAGGCACTTTTGGTTGCACACGCGCGCAACCTGCAGGTACGCGAGTTCGGCCATTACTTTTCTCCCCGCCGCCCGCGCGGCGTCAAGGCCGCGAAGCCGTCCGAACGGGCGCGCGCCACGGGCATGCCCGAGCAGCGCTCGGCGTCGGCGCAGGACGCGCACGCGGAACCCTTCGCGAAAAATCGCGCGGCCGCGTAGAACGCGCCGAATTCGGCGGCATCGGGCGCGCCTCGGAAGCGAAACGGCGCCGTCGGCGGCGCCAGGTCCGGCCGGCACAACGGCCCGGGCAAGGGCGCCATTTCTCCCGCCTCCAGCAGCGCGTCCAGGTCGCGGCAGTAGGCGGACAGGAAGCACTCCGCGCACGCGTCTCCCGCGCACGGCATCGCTCGGCCTTGAAAGCGGCCGCCGAACGCCTCGCGCCGGCCGCGAAGCTCGTCGGCGATCTTCTCTGGCGGCTGGATCAGGTCCTCGAAGCCTTCCAGATGCTCGGCGCGCAGGCGGTTGGTCCAGAGGCGAACGCCGGGCCGGCGGGACAGCTCGAGCGCGCGCCGCAAATCCGCGCGCGCGCCCGGTTGCAAAAAGTCGCAGAACAACTCGCCGCGATTACGCCAGGCGTCGGAGAACGGCACGAGCGCCAGAAGGTCGAACTCGCGCACGCCCAGGGCGATGCAGAACTCCAGGTGCTCGCGCAGCGTGGAGAGGTTGAGCGCGTTGATCACCACGTCGACGCTCACGATGAGGCCCGGCGTCGCCAGCGCGCGCCGCAGCCCCGCGAGCGCCTGCACGAAGGAGCCGGGGACCCGCGTCAGGCGGTCGTGCAGCGCGGCCGTAGGCCCGTGCAGGGAGAAGGTGACCTCGCGCAAGCCCGCGGCGACCGCGGCGTCGAGAAATGCCGGATAGCAGAAGCGCCGGCCGTTGGTGATGGTCTGCACATGGTCGTAGCCGAGCATGCGCGCGCGCGCGACGACGTCCAGGTAGCGGGGGTGGATGGTCGGCTCGCCGCCGCTGAGCACGACGCGGGTCAGCCCCCGCGCGCGCCCCTCGGCCAGTTCGCGGTCCACTTCGTCCCAGGAAATCGACGTACCGTTCTGCGCGTCGCGGTCCAGGCAAAACAGGCAGCGCTGGTTGCACAGACGAGTCAGCCTGACCCAATGTCGGGCCTTCACGCTCTCCGGGCCCGCCGGCGCATGCTCCGCGGCGGCCGGCGGCGGGGCGCGAAACGACTCGAACGCCAGCTCCTGGAAGCGCTCGTCGCTCAGCGGCGTGGGCAGGCGCTCCGCCTCGGCGGGAAGCTCCCGCAGTTCGCGCGCCAGTTCGCACAGCATGCCGGAGATGGGCGCTTCAGGCGCGTGTTCGCAGACCGTCTTCTTGCGGAACTCCGCCTCGCGCATCGCGGGGGCGCGCGGCAGGACGCGGATCACGCGCGTGCCGATGAGGCCGGCGAAGCGCTCGACGACGCCCGGGTCGGCGTCCGCGTCGCGCATGTTGGCGACCAGGCCCAGCAGGGCGATTCCGTTGGACGCGTAGGTGCGCACCGCGCGCGCGATGTTGTTGGCCGCGTACAGCGACATCAGTTCCTCGGACGTCACGATCACCACCTTGCGCGCAAAGCCCTGACGCAGGGGGGCGGCGAAGCCGCCGCACACCACGTCGCCCAGCACGTCGAAGAGCGCCACGTCGTAGCGGGAGTCGTCAAGCACGCACGCTTCCTCCAAGAGCTCGCTCATCCGCGCGATGCCGCGCCCGGCGCAACCGACGCCGGGCTCGGGCCCCCCCGCCTCGATACAGTCGATGCCGAAGGCACCCTTGACGATCAGGTCCGAAGCGCGCGCGCCGCCGGCCATGAACGAAGGATGCTCGGCGACGGTCGCGATGGCCTTGCCCCCGGTCAGCAGGAGCGTGGTGTCGTGCTTGGGGTCACAGCCGACGACGAGCACGCGCAGCCCCGCGCGCGCGTACGCGACGGCGACGTTGGCCGTCACCGTGGACTTGCCGATGCCGCCCTTGCCGAACAAGACGATCTTCTCCATCATCAGGCCAATCTCCCGGATTTAGCGCTCAGCCGCTCGACGCTCATGCGCCGCAAACGGCCCGCCAAAGCGTCGCCAATGCGGTCGACGAGGCACAGGAACCCCTCGTAGCCCAGAAACGGCCGCCGCGCCAGCGAATGCTGCCAGTAGGACGGAAAACCGACCTCGACGGTCGGCACGTCTGCGTCGAAAAGTTCTCCCATCGTGCACGTGGCCGCGACCGCGACGTCGACCGGACGCGACAGCAGCTCTTTGAGCTCCGCAGACGCGACCCCAGGCTCGAAGAGCACCGTCGCGCGCCCCGCCGCGGCGACGCGCGCGTGTCGCTCGCGTCCCGTCGCCACGAAGCCGGTCGGCCGCAGTCCCAGGTCCTCCGCGATCTCGGCGAAGCCGGAGGCCAGATGCGGATCGCCCAGAAACAGCACGCGGCGCCCGACGAACAGGTGCGGCAGTATCCAGCGCAGACCGGGCGTCACGCGCGCCAGTTCCGCGGCAATGAGCCTCTCAGCCGCCTCGGCGCGCCCCGTCGCGGCCGCAACCTCGCGCAGAAAGCGCCCGGTCGACTCCAGCCCGAACGGCAGACGCGCCTCAACGACGCGCGCGCCCGTGCGCTGCGCCAAGACGCGCGCCGCACCCAGCGCATAGGGCAGGGCGATCACCGTCTCGGCCTCGGCGGCGCGCGCCAGCCCCGCGTACGGGCCGCCGTCCAGCCAAATGGACACGACCTCCAGGCCCAGCGCCGAAAGCAGGCGCGACAGCTCGCTGAGATTGCCGCGGTGGTCGCCTTCGTTGCGGTCCATCAAATATCCGACGAGCGCGACGGCGCCCGGCCGCCGCTCAACGCGCGGCAGTTCGATGCGCCGCGCGATTGACTCAAGCATCGTCGCGTAGCCGTCGAGCCAGTCGCCGCTGAGGGACTCCGCCGGGACGTCGATAGCGGGACGACGCAAACCGGTGGTCTCGCGCAGCATGCGTCCGTAGTCGACGCAGGTCAAGGAGCAGAGCGGCATCGCTGTCACGAACACCACTCCGGCATCCTCGACGGCGTCCATCGCCCGCACGCGGCCGCGCAGCGGCGCATCGTGGTCTCCGACGGCGCCTTGCACGCACACGTTGCTAAACGAGATGCGGTGAAATCCGTCCGAGCGCAGGAGCGTCGAGTTCCAATCGTGACGGCCGTGGATATACTGCGTCTTGTACAGGCTGCAGTCGGTGCTGTCGACGAGCATGTACGCGTCGGAGATCGCGTTGACGGCGAGATACGCGCCGATCAGCGCCGAATAGTTGAACGGCGCTTCGTCCTTACGCGGCATCGCGGCCCTCCCAGGCGGAGGCGTAGCGGCGATAGAACGGCCAGCCGCACAGCGACGCAAGCCGGTCAAGCGTACGCGCGGCGCCCGCGGCGCCCATCGAGAAAAACGGCAGCGAAAACTGCGCCTTGCCCGCGGACGTCAAACGGTCGTCAAAAAAGAACTCCGAGTAGACCGCGTCGAAGCGGCCCGCGCGCAGAAGCGCCGCCAACTCCTCGCGGGTCGAGAACGTCTTCACGCGTTCGTCGGCCGCCAAGCGCGCGCGAGCGGAGCCCTGCGGCTTGTAGATGAGAAAGTCCAAGCCGAAGCCTCCTTCACGCAAGACGTCGAACAGCGGGACGCCCGCGACCCCCCCCTCGTCGAGAAGACGCCGCAGCCGGGGCGCGTC
>JABEUV010000096.1 GCA_013044195.1 Elusimicrobiota bacterium
CAGCTTCCCGGCGGCAACGGCGCGACCACCGGCGGCCAGCGCCAGTTCGTGCGGCCGCTGGCCTACGCCGCCGCGGCCATCGGCGTCGACGGTCTTTTCTTCGAGACGCACCCCGACCCGGACCGGGCGCTGTCCGACGGCCCCAACTCGCTGAAGCTTTCCGACGTGCCGAAGTTCCTGCGCGAGGTCCGCCGCTTCGACGCGCTGTCCAAGGAGATACGCCGATGAAATGCCCCGCCTGCGCGGCCGAAAACAAGGACGCGGCCAAAGCCTGCAAGAAGTGCGGCCGGGACTTCACCGCCCCCCCCGCGTGGTTTCCCGACGCGGCCTGGCACCTGCGCACGCTCGGGATCATCTACGCCTGCCTGATCGTCTTCTATTTCGGCGTCAGCGCCGCACTCGCACGCCTGCCCAAGCCCTACAACCTGCGCCAGATTCCCATCGAGATGACGCCGTGGCTGGCCCCCAGCGGCAAGACCTTCCTGCCCGAGGAGCAGTTGAAGGCGCCGACGCGGCGCGCCGACGCGCTCCCGGACCGGTGAGGATGCGCGTCTTGGCCGCGGCCGCCCTCTGCGCCGCCGCCTGCCGCCGCGCCGCCCCCCCGCCGCCCGAGGCTCAGCAGCAGACCTTCGAGGGCCTGACGCTGAACCAGTCCGACGCGGGCGCGCCGTCGTGGACCTTGCACGCGCGTCGCGCCTTCCTGCACGAGGATCAGAACCGCGCCGACCTGGAAGCGCCGGTCATGGATTTCTACACGGACGGCAAGGCCTCCTCGCGCGTGATCGCGCACGGCGGTTTCGTCGACACTTTGACCCACGACGTGCTCTTGTCGAGCGGCGTCGTCGTCGACTCTTTTCAGGACCATTCGCATCTGACCACCGAGGCGCTGACGTACTCGTCGAAGACGGGTCTGATGCACACCGACCTGCCCGTGACCATCCGCCGCCCCGACGGCGTGGTGCGCGGCCGCGGCCTGGTCGCCAAGCCGGATCTGTCCGAAATGCGCATTTTCAATCAACGCTCGGTGCTCTCCGGACGGGACGAATGAATATCTTCGTCGCGGCAGCGCTGTGCGGAGCACTGGCCGCGCCCGCGCGCGCCGACTCGGCCCTGCCGGAGACGGCCGGCTCCGTGGTGCGCAGCCGCCAGTGGATCGTGCGGCGCGGCAAGAAGCCCGAAGAGGAATTCGTCGGCGACGTGCGCTACGCGGCCTCCGGCGCCAAGATGACGGCGGACTGGGCGTTGTTTCGGCACTGGGCCGACGACTGGCGCGCGCGCGGCCGCGTTTTTCTGGAACGCACTCTCGACAGCGGCAACGTGATCCAGGCGCGCGGCGAGAGCGCCTATTACGACCGCAAGGCCGACGCCGGCCGCCTCCTGCCCGCGTCCGGACGCCTGGTGAATTTTTCGCGCACGCCGCCGCAGGGCGGTCCGCCCGATCTGGGCCAGGGCCGCGAGCTGACCTGGCGGGGCCGCGAAACGGCCACGCTGAAGGGCGACGTGCGCGGCTGGGGCCCGCGCGTGGAATTTCAAGCCGACCGCGCGCGCTTCGACTCCGCCCCCGCGCGCGTGACTTTGACCGGCGGACGTCCGGTCCTGCGCCGCGTGGACGGAGACTCCCCCGGCGCGGTCAAGGCCGACGTGATCGTCGGCTATGACGACCCGCGCCGCCTGGTGGCCACGGGCAAGGCCGTGGGTTGGGTCGTGTTCAAGGACACGTCCACGTTCAAGGACCAATCGAAATGAGGCTGGAAGCGCGCGAGATCCGCAAAACGTACGGCGAGCGCATGGTCGTCAAAGGCGTCAGCCTGCGCGTGGACTCCGGAGAGATCGTCGGCTTGCTGGGCCCCAACGGCGCCGGCAAGACGACCACGTTCTACAGTCTGGCCGGCTTCGTCACGCCGGAGGAAGGTGCGATCGTGATCGACGGCGTCGACGTCACGCGCGAGCCCATGTACGCGCGCGCGCGCCGCGGGCTGGGCTACCTCGCCCAGGAGCCGACCGTCTTCAAGGGCCTGACCGTCGAGGAAAACCTACGCGCGGTCCTGGAACGCACCGTCAAGGGACGCCTGGAACAGATGCGCCGCGTGAAGGCGCTCTTAGAAGAGTTCGGACTTTGGGATCTGCGCCGCCAAAAAGCCTGGACCTTGTCCGGCGGCGAGAAGCGCCGCCTGGAAGTGGCCCGCGCCATGATCCGCGAACCCAAGCTGATCCTCCTGGACGAACCCTTCGTGGGCATCGACCCCATCACCATCGGCGAGCTCAAGGCCATCATCCAGAAGCTGGTCAAACAAGGCATCGGCGTCCTGATCACCGACCATAACGTCCGCGAGACTTTGCCCATCATCGAGCGCGCCTACCTGATCTTCGACGGCCGCATCCAAGTGGAAGGCACCGCCCAACAACTCCTCGACGACCCCAAGGCCCGCGAGCTCTACCTCGGAAAAGACTTCGCGATTTGAGGGTCAGTCCTTAAGTTCTTAAGTTGTTGACGCGCGCGACGGGACAGGCTCTTCCGGCGTCAAGGATGGGCCCGCCTGGTCCGTACGCGCGGAATAAAGGAACGTGACGCGGTGACGCTCGCCGGCGACAAGACGTTCGGCCTCTTCAAGTGAACCCGCGTGCGCGATCACTTTCCCGTCGCGGCTGATCGCTACCCAGCCGCCTTCGCACGACGCCAGCACGTCCCAGATCGTCTGTCCCATGCGGACAGACTACGAAAGCCGCGTTGCCGACTTGTTACGTGTAGATCTCGAGATGCGCGTGCAGGCCGGCGCCGCGCGCGCGGCGC
>JABEUV010000097.1 GCA_013044195.1 Elusimicrobiota bacterium
ACGACGACGCTGTTCTCGCAATGCCGCCGACAATCGTGCCTCAGCAGGTGGCTCCATTTCGCTGAGCGCTACCGGGTCGGTTTCGGTGATCGGTAAAGATGCTCCGAGACGGTGGCGGGTTTGGTCCGAAAAACGCAGCGCGAGCACCTGACGGGCCTGCGGCGCGCAGGTCAGGCCTCCGAGACCGTATTCCGAACCTACGGCGGCCTGCGCTGCGCGTTCCGGTTCTGGAAGCGCGAAGGCGTCCTCCAGGACAACCCCATGGAGCGCGTGGAGCGGCCGCGGCGCGAGCACGCGCTCATCCGGCCGTTCAGCCCGGAGCAGGCCGCGCGCCTGATCGACATGCCCGACACGCGCGGCGTCTACGGCCTGCGCGATCGCGCGATGATGATGCTCATGCTGGACTCCGGCCTGCGAATCTCCGAGCTGCTGTCCCTGGACGCCGGCCGCGTGGACTGGCTCAACTGCAACGTGACCGTGATGGGCAAGGGCCGCAAGGAGCGGAGTGTTCCGTTCTCGGCCAAGACCGGACAGGCCCTGCTCGAATACGCCCAGGCGCGGTCGAAGGGGCCGGTGAAGTCCGGGCAGTTCTTCCTGGGCAACACCGGCAAGCCGATGTGCCGCAGCAAGGCGCGCAAGCTCCTGCTGCGCTACGGTCATGCCGCGGACATTGAGGGCGTGCGGATCTCCCCCCACACCCTGCGCCATACCTTCGCGGTGCTCGACATCCGCAACGGCGGAGACTCGTTCAGCCTCCAGGAAATCCTAGGCCACTCCACGCTTGAGATGACGCGCCGCTACGTGAACCTAGCGAGCCGGGACGTGGCCGAGCCGCACAAGAAGTTCTCGCCGATGGAAGCCCTTCTCGGGAAGAAGCCCGACGCGATTCCCGGTCGGGTCGGGGCATACGCGTGAGGTGCGTACGCCCGAAAATGGCCCTTGCCGGTTATGCTTATACGCATTATAATATCCCTGTATGAATAACCATCTAGATCGGACGTTCGGCGGAGTCGTCAAAAAAAAGCGGGAAGAGCTGGGGTTGTCTCAATCGGACTTGGCACGCAGACTCGGCTGCCCCCAGTCGAACGTCTCGCGGCTTGAGAGCGGCTTGCGCAGCCCCAATTTGAGAGAGTTGGTCGGCTTGGCGAAGGCGCTGAACACCCCCCTAAGCGATTTACTGTGGGACTTGGAGAAGCATCTGAGCCTGAGCGGACCCAAGGACGGCCACTCAATGGTATCGGAGCCGGTGGTTTCCTACGGCTCCGCCTCGGCGTTTCAAGAAGCGCAGGAAAGCGAGGACTCCGTCATGGCGCAATTGGCCGCGCATGGTCTGCGATTCCTTCCAAAGCCAACGCGGCCCGCCGTGTTCAAGCTGCCCCTGGAAGAGACCTTGCTCGCTGCTCTCCGCTTCGCGGAGGAGCCACGGCTTTTCGAGGCGCTGCCGTCGCTCGTGCTCCGCAACGCCGAGAGCCTGGACTGGAGCCGCCTGGTCTCCGGAGCCTTGATGCTTCAGCTTCAGAACCGGCTAGGGATGGTCGTGGCCGGAGCCTTGCAGCTCAAGGGCTCCGCCGCCAACGAATCGGAGGATGTCTGGCGCACTCTGGATGAAGTGCACGGCAAGCTTGCCGAAGCTCGCCTGGACCGAAGCGAGGTCGTTGGCCCGCGGCCCCGAACACAGATGGCCATGGAGCATCTTGCCAAGCGCACCCCCCCGTGGCTGCGGGCTTGGCATGCACTCGGGACCGTCGATATGGAGTCGCTCAGCAGGCATCTGCCGCGCTGAATTTGGACTGTAAGGGAGGGTCGCATGCGATTGAATAACGAGCTGATCGTCCTCGATCTTGAGGCAACCTCAAACCAGGAGGATGCCGCGGAGAAGCCCGCGGTCCAGACGAACAACTTCATCATCGAGATCGGCGCGGCGCTCCTGGATCGAGACCTGCAGCTGGTCGATACCTTTCAGAGCCTTGTCCGGCCGGAGGAGCCGATCACGCCCTTCATCACCCAGATCACGTCGATCACTCCCGAGATGTGCGAGGGTCAGCCGCTTTGGAAGGAAGTCGCGCCCGCGTTCGAGGCGTGGATCATGAGTCACTGCGACAACATCAAGCGGGTGCGGCTGTGCGCATGGGGAACGTACTTCGACATTCCCCTGCTGCGCCGCGCCTATGGCCGCTACGAGCGCCCCTTCCCCTTCTCCGGGACCTGCTTCGACGTGAAGACCTTCGCCCTGATGTGGACGGCGCTGAGCGGCCGTCGCACCGACAAGCTGGGCGTCGAAACGGTCGCGTCCATGATGGGCGTTCAGCCCGAGGGCCGCTATCACCGCGCCTTGACCGATGCCGTGACCGAGGCAAAGATCCTCCAGCGCATCTTCGCCGACCTGGAAGGCGGCTTCTTCGCGCCTGGCCCGCCCGGCAAGCCGCGCCCTCATTTTCGGATTGAACAGATTTCCTAAGCGCGTCGATGCTTCACGTTATAAGCGACTCATTTAAGACATTTATCGGCCATTTGGCCGCTCAAGTGTCTTAAGCAGATACTTTATGAATCAGCTCCTTACCCCTGAAGAGTTGGCGTCGGAGATCGGCGGAAACATCCGGGCACTGCGCCTTCTAAAGAACATCCCTCAGAAATCGCTGGCCGCCCATGCAGGCGTGAGTCTGACGGCGCTTCGCCATCTCGAATCCGCCCAGGGAGCGAATCTTATGACGTTCATTCGCGTCGTCCGCGCGCTGGACAAGGAAGAATGGCTCCGAAGCCTCGCCCCAAGAGTCACGATCAACCCTCTGCATATGGTCCGCGGAAGAGACTCACGCCTGCGTGCGCGGCAGAAAAAGAAGGCCAAGCCCGCCCAGCTATGAGATTCGTCGCCATCTCCGACACTCACTTGTCCCAGCCCGAGCTGCCTGACGGGGACGTACTCATTCACGCTGGCGACCTAACCTTTACCGGGTCGCTGATCGAGGTCCGCGAAGCGACCCTCTGGCTACACAACCAGAAGCTCAAGAAGAACTTCAAGCACGTGATCGTGATCGCCGGAAACCACGACCGGCTGTTCCAGAAAGAATCACGCATGGCGCGCCACGTCATGGAGACCCGCGAACTGATCTATCTTGAAGATTCGGGACTGACGATCGCCGGTTCCGACGCGCTTCTCGGCGAGATTTCCCCCGGACCCGGGCGCATCACGGTCTACGGCGCCCCCTGGCAGCCGGCCTTTATGAATTGGGCCTTCAATCTCCCCCGCGGCGAGGCGCTCAAGGCGAAGTGGGACCTGATCCCGACCGGGATCGATCTCCTGGTCACTCATGGCCCACCTTATGGAATCCGAGACGGCGTTCCGACGTTCGACGAGGACGCCTACCCAAGCGACGACGCCATTACTGCCCTGCATGTAGGATGTGAAGATCTTCTCAAGGCGGTCGAGCGGGTCAAGCCGAAGGTTCACGTCTTCGGACACGTCCATTCGGGGCACGGCCGGGTCGAGCGCGGCGGAACGACGTTCATCAACGCGTCCGTCATGAACGAGAGCTACGACCCGGAGTGGAAGCCTTATGTGTTCGATCTCGCCTGAGAGGCGGCCGTCTGGAACTGGACCGGTAAGCTTGCCCATGGCGATATTAGGACAAGGTTGTTATACTAACCTTGTCTTTAAAGCAAATAAAACCAGGTTATGAAGCGAGAAGAACTAGCCCCCCGGCTGCGCGCGCCGTACGATCCCCGCCATGGGTGCGGCGTCGCCAAGACCCCGGAACCGGGCTATGAGAACATCTGGTTCGTCGTTCCGCCGCCGCCGCCCCGGACGCCGCCCCCGAAGCTTCCGCTGAGAGCCATGGCGAAGGCCTCCGAAATCCTCGCGCGGCAGAAGGAATTCTCCGCGCTCGACGGCATCGACAAGCTCATCGCCTATTACTTCGTTCGGCGCGAGGCGGTGGAATCCTCCCGCATGGAGGGGACTTGGTCGACGATCGACCACGTCCTGACCCCCGGAGAACTCCACGACGCTGGCACGGACGAAAGGTCGCGGCAATCGGTGCGCGGGTACGCGCGCACGCTGGAGACCCACCTCGCGCGCGCCGCGCGCGAGGCGGAGCGCGTCTTCACCCTCAAGACGGTCTTGGACATCCATCGCGACATCGTCGCGAAGGACCCGGGCTTCCGCGGGGAGGCGGGCGTCCTGCGCGCTCCGGGACGGGTCGGGAACGTTGTCCAGATCGGAGGCTCCTTCCGCAAAGAGGAGTCGACCTACAACCCCGCCCCGCCGCGCTTCGTCGCGTCGAGCCTCAAGGCCGTCCTGGACTGGCTCTCCGACGGGGAGCTCGCCCAGCGCGGCGACGCGGGCGTCAGCGGCTTCACGCTGCCCGTGCGGCTGGCGGTGGCGCACGCGCACTTCGAGGCGGTACACCCGTTCTCCGACGGCAACGGCCGCGTCGGCCGCGCGCTGTGGCCGCTGCAGATGGCGTGCGCCGGCCGCACGCCGCTCTACCTCTCCGGATTCGTCGAGTCCTACCGCGACGACTACGGCCGAGCGCTCCAGTCCGCGCAGAAGCGGCTCTCCTACGCGGATCTCGTCGAGTTCGTCTGCGAGGCGATCATCCGCAGCGACGCGGAGGCCTCGGCGTCGCGGGCGGCCATCGCGGGCTTTCCGGCCCGCTGGCGCGCGCGCGCGCGTTTTCGCAGGGGTTCGACGGCGATGCGCGCGCTCGAACTGCTGCAACGCATGCCGATCGTGACGATCGCCGTCCTGGTCGACGAACTGGGAGTCACGAAGGAGGCGGCGCGCGTGGCGCTCGAGGAGCTCGTGGAGCGCGCCGTCGTCAGGAATCGCGGACGCTCCGGCAGGACCCAGCTCTTCGCGGCCGAGGAACTGATCTCGCTCCTCTCGCGCCCGTTCGGCACGGATGCGGAAGCCGCGATCAAGAAGGGACGCGCGCTGCTGCGCGCGTCATAACGATATCCGGCAACGGCCGTGCCTAAAAGCGGCGCGATCGGGTATAAAATGGCCATTTTTGGACAATATTTTCCCGGTCGGTAATATATCTTGCGGATATGGGTCCGAAAGGGTATAATATTCCCGTTCGGTAACAATTAACTCTAAAACATGAAAAAGGCCACCAATATTACCGAACGGGAACAAATGAAGACCCCCGCTCCGGAACTTCACCAAGCTCTGGCAAGAGACCCCGCGGAGATCGGCAAGATCGTCCGACAAGCGCGGAAAGACGCCGGCTTGCGACAGGCGCAGGCGGCCGCGCTCTGCGGCGTCGGGACGCGCTTCCTCTCCGACCTTGAGAACGGCAAGCCGACGCTTCACTTGGGCAAGGTCCTCAAGGTCCTTCACGGCTTCGGCCTTCGCGTCAGCATCCAGCGCAAGGGGTTTGCTGAATGAGCGGCGCGCTCGACGTTTTCTGGGGAGCCAAGCTCGCCGGGCGCCTGCGCGAGGACGACGGCGGCCGGTTCGAGTTCCAGTACGCCTCGGACTGGCTGACCGCCGCCGACGCGACGCCGATCTCCGTCCGCCTGCCGCTGCGGCCGGAGCCATTCGACGACGGCGCCTGCCGCGTCTTCTTCGGCAACCTCTTGCCCGAGGGGTCGACCCGCCGCCTCATCACCGGCAAGCTCGGGATTTCCGAGTCCAACGACTTCAAGCTGCTCGAAATCCTCGGCGGCGAATGCGCCGGAGCGCTTTCCATCCTGCCCGAAGGCCAGGGAGCGAACGCGTCCGGCAGCTACGAGCCGTTGTCGCGCAAGGAGCTCGATCGCATGATCGAGGAGATGCCGCAAAACCCCCTCCTGCTCGCGCACGAGGACTTTCGGCTCTCGTTGGCCGGCGCGCAGCAGAAGATCCCCGTCTACCATGAAGACGGGAAGTTCTTCCTGCCGCGCGGCTCCTATCCCAGTTCGCATATCCTCAAGCCCGCGATCCCAGGCCTCGACGACATCGTCGAGAACGAGGCTTACTGCATGGAGTTGGCTCGCCGGCTCGGGCTTCCGGCGCCCGCCTCGATGGTGATCGGAGGCAAGCAGCCGTTCTATTTGATCGAACGCTACGACCGCCGCCGCGGAGAGGACGGCAAGCTCGTCCGCCTTCACCAAGAGGACCTCTGCCAAGCCCTCGGCTACTCCTACGGCAAGAAGTACGAGGCCGACGGCGGCCCGGGGCTCAAGGCCTGCTTCGGGCTCGTCGGCGAGCAGAGCACCCAGCCCGCGCTCGACAAGATGATCATGCTGCGCTGGGTCATCTTCAACTACCTGATCGGCAACTGCGACGCGCACGCGAAGAACCTCTCGATGCTCATCAAGCGCGAGGACTACCGGCTGTCGCCGCTGTACGATCTTCTTTCCACGCGCGTCTACGGCAAGCTCTCGCCGAAGTTCGCCATGCGCGTCGGCGGGCAGTACCGCTCGGATTGGGTCCTCAAGGACAACTGGGAGCGTCTCGCCGAGGAAGCCGGCGTCGGCGGCAAGGCCGTCCTGGACCTTTGCCGCGAGTTGGGCGAGAAAGCGCCAGTTGCGGCGGAGCCTCTGGCGGCGTCTTTCCCTGCCGAGCATGGCGCGAAGGAGACGCTCGACAAGATCGCGAAGAACGTTTCTTCCATGGCGAAGAAGATGCTCGGGGCGCTGAAGCACTGACCAAGACTCGAACCGCTCGCTTAAAAAGGAATCATGGAGACCGCGGACATCGACCAAGATGTAAAGGCCATCGTCGAATGCGAGGAAGGGCACCCGATCGAGCCGATGGAGCGTCTCATCGCGGCCGGCGCGTCGGCGCTGACGCCGATCCACAAGACGCTCGCGGAGTCGGACGGACGCCCCGACCGCGACGTGCTGCCGCTGATCGTGATTCTCGGCGAGCTTCGCTCCCCAAGCTCGCTCCCGACTCTCGCGGCCACTCTGCGCAAGCCGGAACTCGGCGAGATACTGATGGACGCGACGGCGGAAGCGCTGGGCAAGTTCGGCGAGGCGGCGATTCCCACTCTCCTGGAACTGCTCGCCGAGACGAACGCGCAGACCCGGTTTTGGGCGCTCGGCGCGCTCAGACGGACTCATACCCCCGCGGCCATCCCGCATCTGCGGGCCGCGCTCAAGAAAATGCCGGATATCTGCGGCGTCGCGGCGGTGGGCCTCGCCGATCTGGGCGACAAGGATTCGATTCCGGACCTCTACGCGATCTACGAGAAATTCCCCGAGACCAATATCTGGCTGCCCGACCTGCGCGACAGCATCGCGTGCCTGGCCGGGCAGTTGAGCTTTCCCGTGGACAGCCGTCACGGCGGCGACTGGCGGATCCGCTGGCGAAGGAGGCCGGCGTGGGGCTGGAGCCCTGAGCCGAGCGCGCTGATGTGCGCCTATATCATCTGGGACAACTACACTTCCGGGAAATGGAAAGAGCGCAGGCTCAAGAAAGACTCCCTTCAGAAGATCACGACGACTCCTGACAGGGAGACGGACGCGCCGAAGGAGGAGGTCTGCGACTCGTGCGATGAGAAGATACTCTCCGTGGCCGGCCTTCCGGTCTGTCCGGAATTGGCCTACGGATCGACGCTATTCGAGGAGAATCTTCTTCATAAATGCCTGAAGGATGGGATCGAGACGATCGCGATGGCCCTCGACGACCTGGATCAGGAACTGCTCTACGACGACGTCGATTGGGAGGACCTTTCAGACGACCGGCGCGATCGATGGGGGATCGCCCAGCAGACATACGAGTTTCTCCTCCTCGAAGGCTGCCGCAGCGTTGAAGACGGCATCGCCCGCATGAGAGCGATCCGGTCGACTCTCGGCCAGCGTTGGAATCTGCCTCAGGAAGAGTTGGTGGACGACGATCTGCTCGCGATGGAGCATTTCGTGAAATCCGGACTCGAACTTCCCAAGAAACGAAGCGAGCGCCGCGTCATGAAGATCGGCCGCAACGAACCCTGCCCCTGCGGAAGCGGAAGGAAGTACAAGAAGTGCTGCGGGGACCGCGAGCAGTGACGCAGAGAATTTTTCGCCGCGTCGGCGATAAATGCGCCCGCAGACCTCGCCGAACCTTGAGGTCTAAAGAAATCGGTGTTTTTTCGGCAGGCCGCGTGCTATACTGATCCAGGACCACAAGGTTGAGTCGTAAACCGCGTGGGTTTTGGGGCCGGTCCTCGACGGAGAGGGCTTCACGGAAAAAGGGTGAAGCTCATAACCTTGAGGTCGCTGGTTCAAATCCAGCCCCCGCAACCAATTTCAGTCGTTCGCTTTCGAACCTGAGACGAGAAATGTCAGGACCGGCACCCACCGAAAGGTGGGTTTTGTGTTTTAGGGGTTACGGCTTCTTCAGCCACTTGTCCAAATGAACCGGCTTGTGGCGCGCGAAGGCGTCCAGAAGCGCGTGCGGCGCGCGCGCCACCAGGAGCTGGTCGCGGTGTTCCCGGCGCACGAAGCCTTGCGCGACGGAGTGATCGACGAACTTCAGGAAGTGATTGAAGTAGCCCGCGACGTCCAGTATTCCGGACGGCTTGCGGTGCAGGCCCAATTGCGCCCAGGTGAGGATCTCGCAGAATTCGTCCAAGGTGCCGAAGCCGCCGGGCAGAGCGATGAAGCCGTCTGAAAGCCGCGCCATCAGCGCCTTGCGCTCATGCATGGAGCCCACGATGCGCAGATCCGTCAGCCCCCTGTGCGCCAATTCCTTCTTGACCAGGTCCCGCGGGATGACGCCGATGACCCGGCCGCCGCGCTCAAGGACGGCGTCGGCGATGGTTCCCATCAGGCCGACTTTTCCCCCGCCGTAGACCAGCTCCAGGCCGCGCGCGGCCAGGACATGGCCCAAAGCCACGGCCGCGGCCCGGTACTTTTCGCCGCGGCCGGGATTGGAGCCGCAGAACACGCAGAGGCGTTTTAACTTCATCGCCGTTTCAACCCGCGCGGCCCGTGCCCGTCCACGCGGCCTTCGCGCGGCGGACCGCGATGGGCACCAGAATCATGGCGATCAATATGATCAGCATGGTGCGGTTGGGGTCGCCCAGGTATTTGTTCAGGCGCAAGGTTGCGGCCATGATCAGCAGAAAGTAGAGCATGTCGCCGGCGATGGCGATGGTCCAGCCGGACAGGAAGCCGTGGCCCGCCGCGGCGGCCGCGGCGCGACCGGTCATGGGGTCCACGCCGAAGGCGATCATCACCAGCATGAACGGGCCCGCGCCCGCGCCGCCGCCGTAGAACGTCGCGGTGCGGGCCATGGCCTGGCGCATGGCCTCCACCGCGCGGCCCAGAGCGGCCACGCGGCGGCCCGCGGCCACCACCACGCGCAGGACCGGCTCGAAGAGCAAAGCCAGGATCACGTCGGAAATAAAGTAAAGCCCCGTGGTCAACGGCCAGGCGAAGTCGTATTTTTTGGCCAGCAGGACGCCGGCGGGAATGCCGCCGCCGACCGGGATCAGGAACAGCAGGAGAACGGCGGTCATGCGCGTCAGCCGATGGCGTCCGGGCCGGTCTCGCCGGTGCGGATGCGGATGATCTCCGGCAGGTCCAGCACGAAGATCTTGCCGTCGCCGATGTTGCCGGTGCGCGCGCCCTTGATGATGGCGTCCACGGCGGGCTTGACGAAGTCATCGTTGACGGCGATCTCCAGGCGCACTTTCTTGAGCAGGTTGGTCTCGTGCGTGACGCCGCGGTAGGTCTCTGAGTCGCCGCGCTGCTGACCCGCGCCCAGCACGTTGGAGACCGTCATCTTGTGCACCTGGGCCAAGTCCAGCTCGCGCTTGACGTCCGGCAGTTTGTGCGGCTGGATCATCGCGATGACAAGCTTCATGCCGACGCTCCTTTGCGCTTATGGGTGGGGCCGGGCGCGGGCTCCACCGTCTCGCCGATGGTCGGCACCAGGCCGAACTCCGTCAGCCAGGTGTCGAAGCCCGGATAGGCCTCCACGCCCAGTTCCGGGATGTCCAGTCCCTTGATCTCGGTCTCGCGGTCCACGCGGTTGCCGACCGTCAGGTCTAGAATTTTATAAAGCGCCAGGGACGCCAATCCCACGAAGACGAAGTTGGCCGCCACACCCACGCACTGCGCCGCCAATTGGCCGCCGTCGCCGTAGAACAGGCCGCGCACCCCGCCGGCCACGCCGTTGAGGCCGTCGCCGTAACTGCCGTCGGCGAACAGTCCCAGGGCCAGACAACCCCACGCGCCGTTGACGCCGTGAACGGCAATGGCGCCCACGGGATCGTCGATCATCAGCCGCCGCTCCACGAAGAACGCGGCCTCCACCACCAGCACGCCCGCGATCAGACCGATCAGGCACGCGGCACCGGTGCCCACGTAGGCGCAGGGAGCCGTGATCGCGACCAGGCCCGCCAGCATGCCGTTGCACATCATGCCCGGATCCGGTTTGCCGCCGCGCACCGTCCACATCCACAGCGTGGCCGCCACCGCTCCCGTGGCGGAGGCCAGCAAGGTGTTGACCGCCACCAACGCGATGCGCATATCCCCGCCCGCCAAAGTGGAACCCGGGTTGAAACCGAACCAGCCGAAGGCCAGCACGAAGGTGCCCAGCACGGCCATGGGGATGTTGTGGCCGGGGATGACGTTGGGCGAGCCGTCTTGGTTGTATTTGCCGTGGCGCGGCCCCAGAAGCCAAGCGCCGGTCAGCGCCATCACGCCGCCGCACATATGCACCACCGAGGAGCCCGCGAAATCCACGTGGCCGTGCCCCAGGCCAAAGTTCGCGCCCAGCGCCGAAAGCCAGCCGCCGCCCCACACCCAGTTGCCGTACAGCGGATAGATCAGCCCGGCCACGAACCAGCCGTAGAGAAAAAAGGACAAGAACTTCCAGCGCTCCGCCATGGCGCCGGTGGGGATGGTGACCGCCGCGTCCATGAACACCAGTTGAAACAGGAAGAGAGCGAACACGGAGACGTCCGCGCCCGTGCCGGTCAGCGCGAACGCCCCCCGCCCGAACAGCCCGAAGGTCTTGCCGAACAGCGTGACGCCGACTTCATGATTGAGACCCGCGTAGCCGCCCAACGTGCCCAGCGCGCCCACGCCGCCGAACATCAGCCCGAAGCCCACCGCGTAGAACGCGATGGCCGCCACCGGATAGACCAGCAGGTTCATGGCGATGGTGTGGCAGGCGTTTTTGGCGCGCGTAAATCCCGTCTCCACCAGCGCGAAGCCGGCCGACATGAACATGACCAGAAAGCCCGTCAGCAAGGTCCACATCATGTTCAGCGCGACCTTGTTGTGGCCGGACTGATTGGCCAGGTCCAGCAAAGTGACCCGCCCCGGCACGGCCGCGTCCACATCCGCCGACGTGCCGGTGCGCGCGCCCACGGGATCGGCCGCGTGCGCGACGGCGGGCAGAAGTGCCGCGACGGAGCCCGCGGCCGGAAGCGAGCCCGCGCCTTTCTCCGCGCGCGCCGCCGTGGGCCGCAGCACGGCCGCCGCGCTCAGCGCGAGAATCAAAAACACCGGTACGAATCGTCGAGCGTGATGCATGTCGGGCCTGTCTCCTGGGACGCGCGTTGCGGGCGGGTATTCTAGTAATTCCCCGCGTCCGGTGCCGCCCCGTAAAAAAATACACTGTCGCGGTGAAGCCCGCCGCGAAAAGCACGTTGTTGGTCGCCCAGTGCGCGCTCGCCCGTCCCAGCACCGGCGGCTGTGCCTGGTGCGGAACTTCCTTGCCCCCCGGACGCCGCGCCTGGTGCGGAAAGGTCTGCGCCGATGAGTTCTGGAAAAATCACTGGTGGACGCTCGCCCGCCGCGCGGCCAAACGGCGCGACCGCCGGCGCTGCGTGCGCTGCGGCGCCGCGCCACCCCCGCGCCCGTCCGCACGGAACTTCCCCACCCGCGACGCCCACCGCGCGGCCTTACGCGCCTGGCGCGGCCGCCGCCGCGACGAACGCCTGGAGGTCAATCACATACTTCCCTGCCGCGGCACTCACGGCACGCTGAGCTGCCGGCATCACCTCGACAACTTGGAAACTCTCTGCGTGGCCTGTCACCGCCGACACACGTCCGCTCTGCCGCGTGGGCCCCATAAATAAGCTACAATGAAGTTGTCGCTTTCGAACCCGTGACAAGAAATGGCGGGACCAAGCCCTTGGGCCAGTAAAGCCCAGGGGTTTCGTGTTTCTAAAGGAAGTCTCCAGAATGCCCATCCTGCTCAGCTGCCAAAAACTCTCCAAGAGCTTCGGCGTCCGACCGCTCTTTGAAGGCCTGTCGTTCGGACTGTTCGACGGCGAGCGCACGGGAATGATCGGCCCCAATGGCGCGGGCAAGTCCACCCTCCTGCGCATACTGGCGGGATTGGAAACCCCCGACGAGGGCGAGCTGTCCTTGCGCCGCGGCCTGCGCACGGGCTATTTGGCCCAGCAGGACCGCTTCGAAGACGCCGACGGAGCCCTCAGCGTGGCCGAGGCGGCCGCCGCGGCCCTGCACGGCCTGGGTCTTGAAGATTATGAGGTGGACATGCGCGTGGAGGCGGGGCTCTCCGAAGCCGGCTTTCGCGACGGCGCGCAGAAAGTCTCCGCGCTGTCCGGCGGCTGGCGCAAGCGCCTGGCCATCCTCGCGCAGGTGATCCGCGAGCCCGATCTGCTTTTGCTCGATGAGCCCACCAACCACTTGGACCTGGAAGGCGTGCTGTGGCTGGAGCGCTTCCTGGCGGGCGTGCGCTTCCCATTTTTGGTGGTGACCCACGACCGCCGCTTCCTGCAAAGATCCTGCAACCGCATCATCGAGCTTAATAAGCGCTACGAGGACGGCCACTTCAGCAGCGCCGGCCACTACGCCGATTTCTTGGAGAAGCGCGCGGCCCTGTTCAGCGAACAGGAGACGCGCCAAGACAAACTCCAGAACACCATGCTGGGCGAAATCGCGTGGCTGCGCAAAGGCCCCAAGGCGCGCTCCACCAAACAGCAGGCGCGCATCGACCGCGCCGGAAACATGATCGAGGACCTGGCGGAGCTCAAGCACCGCAACGCGCAGGGCCGCAGCGTGGACATCGACTTCATCGGCAGCGAGCGCCGCAGTCAAAGCCTGGTGCGCGCCGTCAAGATCGAAAAAAGCCTGGGCGGCCGACGCCTGTTCGGGCCGCTGGACCTGATGCTGGGTCCCGGCGACAAGCTGGGCCTGCTGGGCGAGAACGGCAGCGGCAAGAGCACGCTCCTGAAAATATTGGCCGGGCAGCTGGCACCGGATTGCGGCGAACTGAAGCAGGCCGACCGCCTGCGCGTGGTGACCTTCGATCAGCACCGCGAGCAATTGAACCTGGAACAGCCTCTGCGCAAAGCGCTGTGCCCCATCGGCGAGCACGTCGAATATAAGGGCAGCCGCATCCACGTCTTCAGCTGGGCGGAGCGTTTTCTCTTTCGCAAGGAGCAGATGGACATGCCCCTGCGCCTGCTGTCCGGCGGCGAACAGTCGCGCGTGCTGATCGCGGGGCTGATGCGCCAAAGCGCGGACCTGCTTCTGTTAGACGAGCCCACCAACGACCTCGACCTGCAGTCGCTCGAAGTCCTGGAAAACAGCATGCAGGATTTCCCCGGCGCGTTGGTGCTGGTCACGCACGATCGCTACCTGCTGGACCGCGTCAGCCGGGAGATCCTCGCCTTGGACGGTCGCGGCGGTGCGCGCTTCTACGCGGAATTGTCGCAGTGGGAAACGTGGAAGGCCGCGCAAGTGGAAGAGCCCCTGGAACCCGCGCCCGCGCCGGCCGCCGCCCCCAGCCTCACCCCGGCGGAGGCCAAGGAACTGCGCCGCATGGAAGCCGACATCCGCGCCGCGGATGAAAAAGCCGCCGCCGCCAAGCTGGCCCTGGAAGACCCCGCCGTCGCCGCCGACGCCGCGGAACTGCGCGCCCGCCACGAAAAATGGGAAGCCGCACAAGCCGCCGCCGCAAAACTGTTCGCGCGCTGGGAAGAACTGGAAGCGCGGCGCTAAATCGAAGCAGTCCCCGCGTGAACTATCACCGGTGCCACTGATTATCGTTAGCACCTCACCCGGGCGCCGGCCCGGGCCAAGGGATCAATAAACTTCACGCGCGAGTCTGTATGATA
>JABEUV010000098.1 GCA_013044195.1 Elusimicrobiota bacterium
CCGCGCGCTGCGCGTGGGGCGCCTACGCCTATTCCGGCCAAACCTGCATCTCGGTCCAGCGCATTTTCGTGGAGAAGCCGGTGTACGCGGAATTCCGCGAATTGCTTCTGCGCCAGATCGCCGCGCTCAAGTGCGGCGAGCCCGAGGACGAGGCCGTCGACGTGGGACCGATGATCGACGAAGCCTCCGCGTTGCGCGTGGAGGAGTGGACGCGCGAGGCCGTGGCCGGCGGCGCGCGATTATCGGCGGGCGGGCCGCGGCGTGGTGCGTTCCTGCCGCCCGCGCTGATCGAGGTCGCGCCCGCGGAGTGCCGGCTGTCCTGTGAGGAGGCCTTCGGCCCCGTCGCGCTGCTGGACGCCGTGGACTCGCGCGAGGCGGGGCTGGACCGTCTGTCGGCGACCCGCTACGGTCTTCAGGCCGGACTCTTTACAAACGACCTCGGTTTGGTCCAACGCGCCTTCGCGCGGCTGGACGCGGGGGGACTGATCGTCAACGACGTGCCGACCTGGCGCTCGGACGCGATGCCGTACGGCGGAACGAAGGACTCGGGCCTGGGCCGCGAAGGCGTGCGCTGGGCCATCGAGGAATACACCGAACGACGGACTCTGGTGATGCGAGCATGAAGAGCAATGCCCCGCGGCTATTCCAGCCCTTTGGCGAGCACCTTGAGGATGGTTGCCTTCTGCGCTGCCGTCTTGTCGACCTATGACCCTGGAAGAACTGGAAGCCTTGCTGAACGCCCGCTCCGAGGGGGAGCATTTGGAGTTCAAGGAAGCTAAAGGCAAGTACGAATTTGAGACCCTGGTGAACTACTGCGTCGCCCTTGCGAATGAAGGCGGCGGCCGACTCGTTCTCGGTGTAGCGAATGCTCGTCCGCGAAGCGTCGTCGGTACAAAGGCGTTTGATATCCCGGAGCGGACCGTCGGGGGCATCTACGAGCGCATCCATCTCAAAATCGTCTGGCATGAGGTGGCGCATCCGGGAGGCCGGGTCCTCGTTTTCGAGGTTCCCTCGCGCCCGAAAGGCCAGCCGGTGCAGTACAAAGGCCGCTATCTGATGCGCGCCGGTGAAGAACTGGTTCCGATGTCTCCGGATCAACTCAAGAAAATCTTCGATGAAGGGCGGCCGGATTTCATCGACCTTCCAGCAAAGGCCGGTTGCGGGGAAGCCGATGTCGTGACTCTGCTCGATGTTCAGAGCTATTTTGATCTCAAGAAGCGGCCGTTTCCATCCACTCGAAAGGAGGCGCTGGATGCCTTCATCCAGCGCGGGTTTCTGATAGTTGAGAGCGGCGTCTACACCATCACCAATCTCGGAGCATTGCTGTTCGCTAAACGCCTGAGCGACTTCGGTCTTGAGCGCAAAGGCGTCCGCGTGATCGTCTACGAAGGCTCGTCCAAGGCTCAGGTCAAGGACGGCAAGGATCTCACGGGACACAAAGGATACGCCGCCAGCTTCGAGGCTCTCATCAGCTACATCAACGATCAACTTCCGGCCAGCGAAGCCATCGCCGCAGCGCTCCGGACGACGACTCGCGCGTATCCCAAGGAAGCCATCCGCGAGCTTGTGGCGAACGCGATCATTCATCAGGACCTCAACGAGAAAGGGACGGGAGTGACCGTCGATATTTTCGAGGATCGCATCGAGGTCACCAATCCGGGCCTTCCTCTTCTGCCGGTGGACCGCTTTATTGATGAGAACCAATCCCGCAACGAGAGCTTCGCCGGCGCTTTGCGGCAGTTGGGCATCTGCGAGGAGCGCGGCCATGGTATTGACGAGGTGGTCTCAAACATCGAAGCCCATCAGCTTCCTCCCTATGCGTGCCGGCTGGGAAGCAGGCATACGACCGTTGTCCTCTCTCGATACAAGCCGCTGAAGGATTTGACCCCGGATGAGCGTATTCGTGCCGTTTACCAGCACTGCTGCCTGCGCTTCGTGAACAACAAGATTACCAACAACGAGTCGATTCGTGAGCGCTTCAAGATCGAGAAGCAGAACGCCGCCACCGCATCTCGATTGCTTTCGGAGGCGGTTGCCGCCAAGAAAATTAGGCCTGTGGACTCGGAGGCAGCCAATAAGTTGATGCGTTACGTTCCGTACTGGGCCTAACCAGGGCCAGAGTTCTTTGATGGGGGGTTGCTTCGCGGGGCTTCTCGTATTCCGGCAATCAGCTTTGGATGATAAATTTGCAAGTAAATATAAATATATTTTGTTATTTTCCAAACGGCATTTTTCTTTGATGGGTATTTGATGGAACCGGGGGAACATCCGGGTGAGAGAGGATTGGGGGAGCCATTATTTATGAGGTGCACTGAAAATGTCTAATCGAAAAAAAGCAACACAGCTCGCGCTCCTGCTGGGAGCGCTGGCGTGCGGCGCGCGCGCCGACGACGCCGACAAGCCGCCGCCGTACGCGCCGGGCTTCAAGCGCGTCACGGTCGTCGTTCTGGAGAACACCGACTACAAGACGGCGATCAAACAGCCGTTCTTAAAGACGCTGATGAAGCGCGGCGCGACGCTGACCAATTACCACGCGATCGGCCATCCCTCTCAGCCCAATTATGTGGCGCTGATCGCGGGCTCGCCCATGGGTGTGACCGGCGACAGCCGCCAGGACATCGGCCTCTACGAGCGCCACCTGGGCGATTTGTTCGAAGCGGTGGGCAGCACCTGGACCGCCTACGCGGAAGGCTGGCCGGGCCATTGCTTCCGCAAGGAGCGCTCCGGGCGCTACGCGCGCAAGCACGAGCCGTTCATCAGCTTCCTGGACATCCAGACGGTGCCCATGCGCTGTGCTCAGATCAAGGAAGCGGGCGAACTGGACAAAGACGTGGCGGCCGGAAAGCTGCCGGACTTCGCGCTGTACACGCCGGACATGGACGACGACGGCCACGACACCGGCGCGGCTTTCGCCGACCGCTGGCTTGCCAAGCGCTTCGGGCCCCTGCTGAACGATCCGCGCTTCATGACCGACATGCTCTTCGTGGTGACCTTCGACGAGGACTCTGGGACGCGTAATAATCGTATCCTCACCGTGCTGGTGGGCGACAGCGTCAAGCCCGGTGCCAAGTCCGGGGAGCGCTACGACCACTACAGCCTTCTGCGCACGATCGAGGACGCCTTCAATCTGGGCACGCTGCATCGTCACGACGACGAGGCGCGTCATATCGACGGTATCTGGAGAAAACAATGAGCCGACTGGTGGAGTGCGTACCCAACTTTTCCGAAGGCCGCGACAAGGCCAAGGTGCAGGCGGTGGTGGACGCGGCCAAGTCCGCGGGTGCCGTGATCCTGGACGTGGAGACCGACGCCGACCATCACCGCTGCGTGCTGTCCTTTGTGGGTTCGCCGGAGGTGTGCGTGGAGGCGTGCTTTCGGGTCGCCAAGAAGGCCGGCGAGCTCATCGACCTGAACATGCACAAGGGCGAGCACCCGCGCATGGGGGCCGTGGACGTGATCCCGTTTATCCCCGTGGCCGGCGTCACCATCGAGGACTGCGCGGCGCTGGCCAAGACCTTGGCCGAGCGCATCGGCCGCGAGCTGGCCATCCCGGTCTATCTTTATGATCAGGCCGCCCAGCGCCCGGAGCGCAAGGACCTGGCCGCCGTGCGCAAAGGCCAGTTCGAGGGCCTCAAGGAGCTCATCGGCAAGGACGAGTCCCGGCGTCCGGATTTCGGGCCCAACCGCATCCACCCGACGGCGGGTGCTGTCGCCGTCGGCGCGCGCCGTCAGATCGTGAATTTCAACCTGAACCTGGACACGGCGGACATGGTCGCGGGTAAGGACATCGCCAAGCGCCTGCGCGCCTCCGGCGGCGGCCTGCCCGCCGTGCGCGGCAAGGAAATCGAGCTGGCGGCGCGCAAGCAGGTGCAGATCTCCACCGTGCTGACCGACTACAAAACCTCGTCGATGCGGCGGGTGATCGACGAGGCCTCGCGCCTGGCCGCGGAGCACGGCGCGAAGGTGAAGACCACGGAGATTGTCGGGCTTCTCCCGCGTGAAGCGCTGGTGGACTTCGCGCTGGCGACGTTGAACCTGGAGAACTTCAACCCGGACGTGCAGATACTGGAAAACCGCTTGGAGGCCGTCGGGGCTTCCGGCGGTTCGTCCGATTGGCGCGCGGCGGGCCGCGCCGTGGCCGAGGCGCTGTCCAACACCGACGCCACGCCGGGCGGCGGCTCGGCGGCGGCGGTGTCGGCGGCGATGGGCTGCGGGCTGGGCCAGATGGCGGTCGGCATCACGCTCAAGTCCAAGAAGCTGGACCCGGCCAAGCGGCCGGAGCTGGAGCGCGCCCACGCCGCTTTGGGGGATTTCCGAGCGCGCTTCGACGCCCTGGCCGGCGACGACGCGCAGGCCTTCGATCTGTTCATGGCGGCCATGAGCCTGCCCAAGGACGACGCGACGCGCGCCGAGAAGATGCAGAGCGCCCTCACGCACGCCGCCGAGGTGCCGCTGAAGACCGCCCAGCAGTCGGCCGACGCGCTGGCCGTCGCGCGCATGGCGGCACCGCTGGCGGGTGCGGCCGTCGCCTCGGACATGAACTGCGCCATGCACCTGCTCAAGGCCGCGGCGCTGTGCGCCGCCGAGAACGTGCGCATCAACCTGGGCGGCATCAAGGATCCGGGCGCGGCCCGGGACCTGGAAGGCCGTCTGGAGAAGACCTTGGCCGCCTGCGCCTGAACTTTACCAATGCCGACTTCCGGCGCACTTTCCTTGGATATTCGCCTGTTCGCGCTGACGTTTGCCGCGATCTTCGTCGCGGAACTGCCGGACAAGACGGCGCTGGCGACGATGGTGCTTGCGTCGCGACGCCGTCCTTCGGCGGTGTTCGCGGGTGCCGCGGCCGCCTTCGCGGTGCAGAGCGCGGTCGCCGTCGCCTTCGGCGGGCTTCTGTCGCGCCTGCCGCCGCGCCTGGTGCGCGCCGGGGCCGGAATTCTTTTTCTTGTCTTTGCCGTCGCGATGTGGCGGGGGCGTCCGGAGCCGGCGGGGGCCGCGCCCGCCGCGGACCATCGCCATTTCTGGAAAACGGCGGCAACGTCGTTTCTGGTGATTTTCGCGGCCGAGTGGGGCGACTTGACCCAGCTCGCGACCGCGGCGCTGGCGGCGCGCTACGGCCGGCCGTTGACGATATTCCTTTCCGCCACCGCGGCGCTGTGGACCGTGACGGCGCTGGCGACGGCTTTGGGCGGCCGTCTGGGACGTGCGTTCGACCCGCGTCGTCTGGAGAAGTCCGCGGCCGCGGCGTTCGCCGTGCTGGGAGCGTATTTTCTGCTCGCGGGCTGAGACGGCCTCGACTCCGGACCGTAAAGCTTCGTAGAATGCGGTCATGATCGCTCGAACTCCGGCGCTGGTCTTCTGCCTGGCTGTGCTCGCGTCCGCCGCCGCCGCCGTCCCCCGTCCGGATCTGCTCGCCGCGGCGAAGAAAGCGTACATTGCGGGCCGCGTGCCTGACGAGGTCCGCCTGGTGAAGGAGGCCGTCGCCGCCGGCGATCATCGCGCGGAGTTCTGGCTGGGCGTTCTCTACGAGCGCGGCCACGGAGTGCCGCAGGATCAGAAGGAGGCGTTGAGCTGGTTTTTCCGCGCCGCCAACGCCGGCGACGCGATGGCGGAGGGCCGTCTCGGCTTCCTGTTCTACACGGGCCGCGGCGTGCCCCAGGACTACGCGCGCTCTTTCTCCTGGTATATGAAGTCCGTCGAAGGCAAGAACGTCGAAAAGAATCGTCTCGCGGCGTCCTGGTGCAATTTAGGCAATCTTTATTTCTGGGGCCGCGGCACCGCCAAGAGTCCGGCCAAGGCGCGCGACTGCTACCGCCGCGCGGCGGACCTGGGCAGTGCCTTCGCGCAGAACAACCTGGGCTACTTCTTCGAGCACGGCATCGGCGGCGCGCGCGATTACGCGCAGGCGGTGGTGTGGTATCGCAAGGCCGCGGAGCAGGGCCTGGCGTCCGCGCAGAGCAACGTCGGCGTGATGGTCGACGAAGGCCGCGGTACTAAATCCGACGCGCTGGCCGCGGCGGGTTGGTATCGCAAGGCCGCGCGGCAGGGCAGCGCGCAGGCGCAATACCATCTGGGCCGCGCCTATGAATTGGGCCGCGGCGTGACGAAGGATCTGGTGCAGGCTTATGCGTGGTACAGTCTTGCCGGCGCGCGCGGCGGCAAGACGGCCAAGGACAGCAACGACAGCCTGACGCGGCTGAAAACCGTGCTGACGCCCGACCAACTCGCCCGCGCCGAGGCCATTGCCGCGCAGGAAGGCAAGAACCATGATTAGGCGCACGCTTCCTCTTTTCGCGTTCGCCGCGCTATGCAGTTGCGCCACGCCCGCCGTCGTTTTGGTAAGCGCCGACTACTCCGCGAGCAAGATCAAGAAAGTGGCGATGGCGCCGTTTCGGGATTTCCCCGGTTCGGCCGGCTCCGGCGAGATCGCCGCCGACGTCTTCGAGGAATACCTGCTGATGCCCGGCTATCAACTTGTCGAGCGGCGGCAGGTCGACGCGCTACTCAAAGAACACGGCTTTGAGCTGTCGGGCAACGTCGACCCCAGCCAGATCAAGGAGCTCGGCCACATGCTCGGCGTCGACGCGCTGGTGCTCGGCGCTGTGTCGGACTTCCAAGGCGCCAGCGAGCAGACGGTGATGGTCGACGTGCCTCAAGAGACCATGTCCCCTATGTACGGCGGCATGGTCGGCGAATACGGCGGCGCATACGGGCAGGGCTACGCGGCCACGGTCGGTTACGGCTACGGCATGCCGACGGAGACCTCTATTCCCGAAACCGAGTTCGTGCCCGCGCACGTGGCCTTCACCGCTAAGCTCGTGGACGTGGAGTCCGCGGAGGTGCTGTGGACCGTCTCGACCGGCAGCGACGGCAACGACCCGGGCTCGGCTCTGCAGGCGGCTTCCTCCAAGGCGATGAGCTCCCTGGTGGAGCAGTTGCGCCGCCTTCCGCCGCACTGAGGCGTCGATGAACGAGCGCGCCTGGAAGACGATCATCGAGCCGTTCAAGGTGAAGGTCGTCGAGCCGTTGGCGTTCACCACGCGCGCGGAACGCGAAGCCGTTCTGCGCGAGGCGGGCTGGAACCTGTTCAAGGTACCCGCCGACAAGGTTCTCATCGACCTGCTCACCGACTCGGGCACGTCGGCGATGTCGGCCGAGCAGTGGTCGGCGATGATGCGCGGCGACGAGTCCTACGCGGGCGCGCGCAGCTTTTTTACGCTGGAGGCCGAGGTGCGCGGCCTGACCGGGCTCAAGCACGTCCTACCCATGCACCAGGGACGCGCGGCCGAGCGCGTGCTGTTCAAGGCGACCGGCGGCCCCGGCAAGGTCTTCCTGTCCAACTCGCACTTCGACACGACGCGCGCCAACATCGAAGCGACGGGCGCGGAGGCGCTGGACCTTCCCGTGCCCGGCGCGCTGGACTTCGGCCGACCGGCGCCGTTCAAGGGTGATGTGGACCTGGCCGCGCTCGACGCCAAGATCGCGGAACTGGGCGCCTCGCGCGTGGCGATGATCATCATGACGTTGACCAACAACTCCTTGGGCGGCCAGCCGGTGTCGCTAGCGAACCTGCGCGCCGCGCGCGAGATTTCGAAACGGCATAAGGTCCCGCTGTTTCTGGATGTCGCCCGCTTCGCGGAAAATTCCTGGCTGGTCAAGCTGCGCGAGAAAGGCCAGGCGGACCGCACGCCGACGGAGATCGCGCGGGAGGCGTTCTCTTATTGCGACGGCTGCTGGATGAGCTCCAAGAAGGATGCCTTCGTCAACATCGGCGGCTTCCTGGCGCTCAACAACGACGCGCTGGCCAAGTCCTGCCGCGACGAGATGATCCTGGGCGAGGGCTTCCCGACCTACGGCGGCCTGGCCGGCCGGGATTTGGAGGCGCTCGCCGTCGGCCTGCGCGAGGCGCTTGACGAGCATTACCTGCGCTACCGCATCCGCTCCATCGAATATCTGGGCGACGGTCTGCGCAAGGCGGGCGTGCCCATCGTGGAGCCGCCCGGCGGCCATGCGATCTACATCGACGCGCGCCGCCTCCTGCCGCACATCCCGCCGCAGGGCTATCCCGCGCAGGCGCTGGCCTGCGAGCTGTACCTGACCGCGGGCGTGCGCTCGGTGGAGATCGGCACCTTGATGTTCGGCCGCCGCGGCCCGTCCGGCGAGGTTCTGCCCGCCAGCATGGAGCTGGTGCGCCTGGCCATCCCGCGCCGCGCCTACACGCAAAGCCACGTGGACTTCCTGATCGAGGTCATGGCCGACGTCGCCACGCGCGCCAAGGACATCAAGCCTCTGCGCCTGGTGGAGGCGCCCGCGCGCCTGGGCCACTTCACGGCCCGCCTGGAACCGGCCGTCGCCGAGGGATGAAATGTCTCGCGCGGCCTGTCTCGCGCGGCCTTGCGCGGGAATCAAACACGGGCTAGGCTTTACGCATTGATGCGGTCTCGGCGCGGAAGCGTCGCGACCGCGGAGGAAGAACGATGCCGAGATCGAGCTTAAGATGCGGTTTCCCCATCTTATTGACGGCCTTTGTTCTGGCCGCCGGCGCGGCGCGCGCGCGGGCGCAGGCGGATGAAAAGCCGTCGCGGCTCAATTCCGAAATTCTGTCCGTCGACAACAGCGTGAGCCTGTCCTACGTGGGCTCCAGCGTCTACTACATCGAGCCCGACAACGGCCAAGTCGGCAGCGGCTACTACGATTCCGAAAAGGGCAACATCAAGGGCGGCCGCGGGGCGTTTTCGTACATGGGCTCCCACGGCGAGTTCGTGCAGGCGCAATACACGGGCCAGGAAGGTCAGCTCAATTATGACGGCTTCCTAATCGGAGGGCCGCCCTATGTCCCGATCAACGGCACCTCGAGATCGACGATTCAAGAACTAGAAGTTAAGGCCGGGGCGGGGTTTGCCGTGGCCCGGTCGTGGGTATTCACGCCGTATGTGACCGCGGGGCGGCGCTACTGGGTGCGCGAACTGGGGCTGGGCACGTCCGGCGACTACAACGAGTCCTACTCGTTTGGTTACCTGGGTTTCGGAAACCTGATCCAATATTCTCCTCGGAGGCGCCTGGTCCTGTCGCTGGACGTGTCGGCCGCGAAGATGATGGACGCCAACATCAACGTGCCCTCCGCCGGTTTGAACCACACCGTGCTGGGTCCCGGGCCGGTGATTCGCGCCGGCGTGGAGGCGGACTACCGACTGTGGCGCTGGCTTCACGGCTTCGTCGGCCTGGACTACACCTATTTCAACTTCTGGCAGAGCGCGACGCAGGCCTCCGGCTACCTGGAGCCCGTCAGCCGTACGGAGCTGTATTCCGCGTCGGCGGGTCTGCGGGTTTCTTTCAAGAACCTCCTGCCCTGAAACAGGCATAATTCCGGTCGCATGACGACCAACGGCGCGCGGCCGGTCCTGCCCGTCGCACTGGCCGCGGCGGTGTTCCTTGTTTTCGCGGCGCGTCCGCTCGCGGTCTCGGGGCTGCGCGCGCGCGCGGCGCGCGCGGACCCGGCGGGCTGGGCACGCGGGCCCATGTCGGGACGCGGCGCGGTGCTTTTGCCGGAGTTGTTCGGCACGCGCCTGCACGACGAGGCGCTCTACGCCGCGCGCGCGCGCCAGGTCCTGCTTCACGGCCGACCGATCAGTCCGTACGGCCCCGCGCGTCCGGTCGACGGGTCGTGGCTGGACGACGTCCTGGAGATGTACCTGACGGCGGGAGCCGTCGCGCTGGCGGGCGGCGACGCCGACCGCGCGTGGGAGATACTTGCGCCCGCGCTGGCCGCGGCGTGGTTTCTCGCGTTTTTCCTGTTGCTGAAGCGCTGGACGGGGCGCGACGACGTGGCGGCGCCGCTGGCGTTGGCCGCCGCACTTCTGCCGGACGCGTCGGTGTGGCTGCTGGACGTCAACCTGCACGCGGGGGTGCTGTGGACGCGCTGGCGCGACGTGTTCGTCGGCTCGGGTGCGACGATCGGCCCCATTTTTCAGCGCCTGCCCTCGCCGCTGCTGTCCTACCTTCTGCTTGCGGGTCTGCTGGCGGGCGCGTGGCGCCTGGCCGTCGAGGACGAATCGCGCCCGGCCGCGGCGGCCGCGCTGGGCGCGGGATTCGGTCTGCTGACGCTCGTTCACCCTTATGAGTGGAGCTTCGGCGTGGCCGCGCTGTGCGCCTTCGCCGCGGCGGCGTTCGTCCCGGGCTGGGGCGGGCGCGGCGCGCGGCGCAATCTGGCGCTCGCTTTGGGTGCGGCGCTGGCGGTTTCGGCGGCGTACGCGGCGCTGATCGCGGCGACCATTCCGGCGGACCTGCGCCGCGGAAGCCTGGAGATCATCGGCGTCCAGGCGACGCGGCGCTTCAACCGGGCGGCGTTGATCCATCCGCTGGTCGCGGCTCTGGCCGCGGCGCTGGCCCGTCGCCAACGCTCCCCGCGCCGCCGCGCCGCGTACGTCCTGCTGGCCTGCGCCCAACTGGCCGCCTTCGCGGCGCGCGAGGCGCAAGTGGTCTTCGGCTTCGCCGTTCAGCCGTTTCATTATATCCCGCTGGCCGGCTTGGCCGGGGGCATCCTGCTTCTGCTGGCGGCGGCCGATGCGCTGTCGCGCGCGCCGTTCTGGGGGCGGCGCGCGGCGACCGTCGCGGGCGCGCTCCTGCTTGCGCTCGCGCTGGGCGAACAGCTCCGCCAGGCGCGTGCGTGCTACCGCCTTCTGGGCCTGCCGCCGGACTTGGAAGCGGGGCTGGTCTGGCTGGACGCTCACGCGCCGCCGGACTCCTTGGTGCTGACGCCGTCCATGGAGGCGGACCTGGCGGTGTCTTTGCGTACGCGCGCGCGCGGCTGGGTGCCGACGGCGTTTCCGCCGCTGGCGTCGAGCTTCACCGAGGAGGGCTACTGCCGGATCGTCGGCCGCTTGATCGGCACGCTGGATCTGGACGCCGACCGCTTCCTGGCCGAGCGCTTTCTGATCCCCGCCGAACGCGACGCGCGCGAGGCGCGGCTGGTCGACGACGAGCGCCGCGGCGTGATCGATCCCGCCGCGTGGGAATCCGTGGAATGGTTCCATCCCCTGCGCTTCGACGATCCCGGTCCGGACTGGGTGCTGGGCGACCGCGCGCGCATCAAGGCCTTCGCCGCGTCCGCGCCGCCGGTGCCGCGCCCGTTCTATGCCTGGATCGACTCTCGCGACCGCGTCTACCTGCGCCGGCCTCTGACGGAATTGGGCGGTCAGACCGTCTATCGCACGGCCGACGTCGAGATAGATTTATTTCGCTGATCGCCGACGCCTCTCGGCATAAACAAAAATCGCTACAATCGCGGTCGGCAAGGAGAATAATTCATGTTTGTCATTTCCGGAGTCGCGGCCGCCGGCGTGCGGCACGTCGTTCTTCAGTCCGCTGCGGGGGCGGACCTGCCGTCGGGCGGCGCGGCGGCTGGGCCGGGGTCTGGGCAAGGAGCCCTGAGGTGATCACCGCCGCCCAGATCGGAGCGTATCTTGAATCTCAGTCGATCAAATTTCAGATCACGTCGCCTCCCGCCGGCGAGGATCGCGATATTCATGTTCCTTACGAAACCGCCGCGGCCAAACACCATCTGGTCATTCGCGCCCTCGCGTCCGCCGCGATCGTTCAGTTCACCGTGCTCAAGATCGGTTTCTTGAAAACGGGGATGCCCGACCGGTTGAGCGGCTACGCCTACCTTGGAGAGTTGAACGGCTTGCTGCTGGCCGGGGCGTTCGCGGTCGGCAAGGACGACGGGGAGGTTCGATACGTCTATTCGCTTCCCGGCGCGCTGGTCACGGCCGAGAATTTCCCGACTCTCTACGAGGACCTTCTGCCGCAGATACTTCAATCCTGCGATGAGGTGCATCGGGAAATCCAGGCGATGCCTCCGTCCTGAGCCGTTGGCCCTTTCCGCGGCCGTCGGCGCGCGTAAATTCCTAAAATGTCGACGGTATGAACTCCTTCATCGATATCCGTTCCGAGGCGGACATCCCCGAGCGCTGGCGCGCCTCGCCGATCGGCGCGCTGCTGCGCTACCATGATCTGCGCGTTCCTCTGCCCGGCCGCGCGGAGCGGCCGGAGCTGCTTATCGGCATGTGCATGGACAGCCGCAAGCACCTGCGCATTCCGGACAACTTCGCCTTCATCCTGCGCACCGGCGGCGCGAACCTGCGTCTCAGCGAGTTCCGCGTGTCCTACGCCATCGCCGTCGGCGGCGTGCGCGCCATCGCGCTGATGGGCCACACCAACTGCGGCATGTCGGGCTTGTCGGCGCGGCGCGGGCCGTTCGTCGAAGGGTTGGTTGACGTGGGCTGGATGCGCGCCGCGGCCGAGGAGCATTTCGACCGCCTAGCACCCCAGCACGAGATCGGCCCCGAGGGCGACTTCGTGCGCGACGAAGCGCGCCGCCTGCGAGCGCTGTACCCGAAAGTGGACGTGGCTCCCCTGCTCTACCGCATCGAAGACGACACCGTGGCGCTCCTGCGCGAGTGACGGGCTGCGCGCGCCGTCAGCGCGGCGTCGACAGCGAGACGGCGGGAATCAGAAGTCCGGCGCGCCGGCGCGTCCACCAGGACCCGTCGGCGCGGCGTTGCTCGGCCGTCGCAAAGCGCGTGCGCCAGACCGCCACGCGCGCGTAGACGGGACGGGCGCCGCCCAAGGGATTGGGGCCAAGCAGGCCTTCGACGGCGGGGCTTCCTTCCATCAGACGGGTCAGCAGGCCGTCCAGCCACGGGCTGGGCGCGCCCAACGCGGCGAACCACATCTGCCAGTCCAGGCGCGGCATGTAGGGCGCGACGACGGGCGGCGCGCGGCGCGGGTCGCCGGGCTTCCATTTGAACGGCCATTCGCGCCAGTCGTTGCCGTCGACGGAAACTTCCACGGACAATTCGTCGCGCGTCTTCGTCATCACCGCGAACAAGCCGTAGGAGTTGATCGAGCGCAGCGGCTCCACGACCGCGGCCAGCGCGCCCGCCGCGCCGCGCACGTCCAGACCGCAGACGCCGGCGAACTCCACGGCGCTCACCGAGCACCACAGCGCCGCGAACGCGGTCAGCGCCAGGCGACGACGTCTTGAAGGCGGGGGCGCGGCGGCGGACGGCACCCGGCGGTCCAGAGAGAAAAATCCATCGTCGAGCGCGGCCAGGCACAGCACGAGCGTCAGCAGGTTGAAGAAGCCGTAGTTGCCGGTCGCCGCGATCAGGACCATGAGTGCCGCGATGAGCGCCGCGCCCAGCGCGCGCGGGCGGCGCGGCAGAAGCAGAAGCCAGGGCGCCGCGAACTCCACGGCGAACATCCCGGCGCAGGCCGCCTTCTGCGCGAACAAGGGCAGGCGCGCGGCATACCAGGCCGCCGGCGTGGGCAGGGGCTGGGTCCACCAGTGGGAGGTCAGCGCGGTCAGGTCTCGCCAGGTCGCGTCGCCGCTGTTCCATTTGACCAGCGCGGACCCGAGCATCAGCTTGAACAGCAGAAGACGCATCAGCAGGAGAGCGCCGCGCGCCGCGCGCGCGCCGCCGCGCGGCCTCGGGGACCACGGCGCCAGGAAGACGGCGATGAGCCCCGCCTCCAGCAAGAGCGCGTCCCATTGGAAGCTCATGAAATCCGAGCCCACGGCGCACAGCGACAGATACAGCGCCCAGCACGCCAGAGCGCTGGGACCCGCCCAAACGTCGAAGATCAATCCCAGCGACGCGGCCGCGCCCGCCGCGCATAGCCCCACCAGTGCGGCGTCCGACGCGTTGAGCCAGGCCAACGTGGGCAGGACCCAGAAACGCAGCGCGCCCAGCTGGGTCCGCGCCGCGCGCAGAAGGTCGGCGGCGGGCAGAAGTCCGTCGACGCCGATCAGGCCGCGCACCTGCACGCCCAGCGAGGCGAAGGCCAGCAGGTAGCACAGCCCCAGTCCCGCCAGCAAGGCGCGCCGCGTGCCGTCGACGGGCGCGGGCAGAGGCGAGCCCCAGAGCAGGCGCGTCAATTGCGAGAACAGCGGTCTGCGCGCGGCGACGAACGCGTAGGCGCGCTCGCTGGCGCGGCCAAAGAGGGGGGCGCGCTCGTAGAGTTCGGCCCACACGCGGTTCGGGCCTCCTGCCGCCGCCAGTGCTGCGAATACCGCGTCGGCGCCGCGGCGCACGCGGCCGTCGGGCGCGACGAAGTGCACGGCCTCGGCAAACGCTGCGGGCGGCACCTGTGGAAAGCGCGCGGCGGCGGACTGATACGGCTCATAGTCGACCGCGCCGCCGGTCGCGGCGCGCCAGCGCTCGATCCAGAGACGGCAGAAGCCGCAGTCGCCGTCGAAGATCAGCAGGGGCCGTTCGGCCATGGGTTCATATTATAATCTTGCGGTCGCCGCGGGCGGCGCTCTATGATCATCGCCGACAAGACCTTGGCCTGGTTCGGAGTGGCGGGCACGCTGTGCGACGCCGTGGGCGGGCTGTATCTGACCTACGACCTTCTGGGCGGCAGCCGCGGCCCGCTGGGCCTCATCACGCGCGCGGCGACCTACGGCCTGATCTTCGCGCTGGGCTACGGGCTGGCGTTCGGCCCGGCGTTCGGCGCGATCGCGGGACTGTGCCTGGGCGGCATCCTCGCCTTCGAGTTGTGGCGCGTCGCCCATCATCAGCGCGCGTACGGCTCCTCGCCCCTCTATCATGCCGGCGCCTCCGGCGCGGCGCGCGGGTTCGCCCTGGGCATGGCGTCGATGCCGCGCTTCGGCTGGCGTTTCGGCGCGCTGTTCGGCGTCTTGAACGCGGCGTTCCTGTCCGTCGCGCATCGCCTGAACTTCGCCGCGACGCGCGACTACGCGCCCACGCCGCACCTGCGCTTGAGCGCGCACGCGCGCAACGGCGCGCTGGCGCGCGCCGTTGAGATCGGCGCGGCCGGGGCGATCACCGGCTGGATCGAGGGCCGACGCGGTCACGCGGCCGGCTTCGGGATGGCGATCGGGCTGGTGGTCGGCTTGATCGGGCTCGTCGTCGGCGTGGTCAGCCCCGCCGTGGAGTGGCGCATCGAGAACCTACCAGAACGCGCGTTGGCGGCGCTCGGCTTCGCGCTGATCGCGCTGGGGTTGATCTTCCAGTCCGTGCAGTACGTGACCGTGATCGTGGGGCGTTGAAGTCCGTCTAAAGCAACAAGGCGCGCCAAGCCGCGGCGAGGGCTCGCCGTCGGGTGCGGCCCCAGGAGTCCTCCGCGCGCGCTTCGGCGGAAAGTTCCTTCCAGCCGGGCTGCGCGGGCGCGCCGGAATAATTCGGCAGAGGAACGTCCGTGACGGGGCGCGGCGCGCCCGCGCGCGCGCGGGCTTTCTCGGCGACGGCGCGGTAGGCGTCGCGAAACGGCGTGCCCGCGCGGACCAGCGCGACGGCCTGGTGCGTGGCCAGCAGGTCCTCGGTGACGGCGGCCGCGCAGGCGGCTTCGTCCACGCGCAGGGACTGGGGCAGGCGCGCGGCGATGTCGAGCATGCGCTCCGCTTCATCCAGCGCGGAGAACAGCACGCCC
>JABEUV010000099.1 GCA_013044195.1 Elusimicrobiota bacterium
CGGCTCCATGGAGCCGACGCTCAGTGTCGGCACTTTGTTGATCCTTGATAAGTGGACTTTGCGCGTCCGTCCGCCGCGGCGGAGGGAGATCGTCTCCTTTCGCAGCCCGGTGAGCGCGGAGGACATGGTCAAGCGCGTGATCGCTGTCCCCGGCGACCAAATTGAGTTGCGCGGCAAGCAGGTGATTCTTAACGGCGCGGCGCAGGACGAGGGCTACGCGGTGCATCGGCGCCAGAACGAGACCCTGGACGGCGACGACTTAGGGCCTATGACGGTCCCGGCCGACTCCTATTTCATGCTGGGCGACAACCGCGACGAGTCCGACGACTCCACAGTCTGGCGCGCGCCTTCGGGGCGGAGGGTTTATTTCGTCGCGCGGTCGGCCTTGCAGGGGATCGTGCGCCGTCTGCCCTGGGCGGAGTAGGGCTAAAGACCGTGGGAGGATGGGTCCTTGGGTACTCGGCACTCGATGAGGCGGGCGGTACAATGAGAAAGATGAAAAGCGTCCTTTTGGCGGCGATGTTGGCGGCGGCGCCTGCGGCGGCGCGCGCTGGATCGCTTCCCGCCTGCGACATGGCCCCGAACCATGAGTCGCGCGCGCAGATGCTTTCGGACATGGAGGCCTGGCGGAGCCTGGAACTGCCTCCGGGCGACCCGGCCGCCGCGAAGTTCGGCCCGAGTTTGTCTCGACTGAAATCCCGCCTGGGCGACGAGCAGGAGAACGTCGCCGCCCTGCGCCGCGATCTTCACGATTGGAAGCTGTCCGTTCTCACGGCGAAATACGGCGGCGCGTCCGGACCGGGCTTCTGCGCCTACGTCAACGGGGAGACGCGCAAGGCCCAATCGATCGCCGACTTCACGCGCGCGCTGACGGTGCAGGTGCAGACCGCGGAAATGACCCGCGCGCGGCTGGCCGGCTTCACGGCGGCCCAATCCCCGTTCGACGGCGCCCGTGCGTACGGGCGCGCGTCCTACGACTCCTCGGTCGTGTTCGCTCCTGAGGCCGCGGGGCCCGACGATCCCGCCCGCTACGGCAAGGTCCGCCAAATTTTGGTCTCCGAGGGCGTCAGCCCGCGCATCGTCGATGCGGCCATCCGCGAGGCCCTGCGCCAGCACGCCGACCCCCTTCTCGTGCTCGCCGTCATCAACGCCGAGTCCGGCTTCAATCCGAACGCGCGCAGCGCCGTCGGCGCCCGCGGCCTCATGCAGATCATGCCCGGCACCGGCCGCGACCTGGGCGTGAGAAACGAGGGGATGCTCTACGACGTGGAGACGAACCTCGCGGCGGGCGTGCGCTACCTGCGCGACCTTTGGGGAGACTTCGCGGATTTCAGCATGAGCAATTTGCAGAACGTCGACCCGTTCTACAACCGCGGCGTCGAGAACGTGGTCGCCGCCTACAACGCCGGGCCCGGCGCGGTGAAGCAATACCACGGCGTGCCGCCTTACCGGGAGACGCAGGGCTACGTGCGGACCGTACTCGCCTACTACGAGCAGTTGCGCCGCTACCTGTTGGCATAGCCGCCGGCATGGTATAATCATCAAGCCCGTTTCCCGTCCGACGGGCAGTTAGCTCAGCGGTAGAGCACTGTCCTCACACGACAGGGGTCACAGGTTCGAATCCTGTACTGCCCACCATTTTATGCCCGCCTGACAGAGAAGTCTGGAAGCCCAATGCCGATTCGAGATGATCGAAGCTCTGCCGCCGCGGGCGCGGTCTAGACTCCGTGGCTGAGGACGTCCGGGATCGGACGCTGTGCGTTCGCGGCGATTCCATGCGGTTCCTCCTCAAGGCGGGAGATCTCATCCGGGTAAGGCACGCGCCGTTGTCCGAACTGCGTTCCGGCGACGTCGTCGTACTGCTGGATTGGCGCCCTGGACCTCCGGAGTATGTCGTGCACCGGCTTCTTGGGCGGTTGCGCCGGGGCGGCGCGCACTACGCCGTCACCAAGGGCGACGCGAATCTTCTGCCTGATCCGCTGTCTCCGGAGTCGGCGGTCGTCGGCGTCGTCGACGCCGTGCTCGCGCAAGGAACCTGGCGCTCTCTCGATGCGGCGGCGCGCCCGCGGGGGCTTCTGATCGCCGCACTGGGCGCGCCCATTTATCGCGTCGTTTTCGAGGCCGACCGATTGGGCTGGACGCGCCCGCCGATGGCGGCGCGCCGAGTCTTGCGGGGGCTGCTCCCGGCTTATGTGCGGTCGATCCAGCGCGTCTACGATTGGCTTCAGGAATCCTTCGCGGAGTTCGTCTTGGGCGAGGCGATTTCGGGGCCGCCGGCAATCGGCGACGCGCGGCCGGTCTTCGGCATCATCGACGACCAAACCTGGTCTGGGCGCATCAAAATTGAAGGAGACGTGTTCGTCCCATCAGGCGTCACTCTCCGCATCGAATCCGGTACGGAGATCACTTTTCGAGACGAATCGCGGTGGGATTGTTTGAGGGAGTTGCGGCTTTGGGGCGATCCATCGAAGAACATCGAAGGTAAATGCCGCTTGTTGATCGCAGGCCGAGTCATCGCCGCGGGAACGAAGGATGCTCCGATCTCGATCGGGGGTTCGGATTGGGGCGGAATCCATTTCGTGGCCGATTCCTGGGGGTCCGATTTGACCCGCGTCTCCATCCGCCGGAGTCTCGACGCGGCGGTGACGCTGCACGACTCGGCGCAGGCGGCGCTGGAATTTGCGGAGATCTCCGATTGCGGAAGCGGGATCGTCCTGCTTGGCGCGGGCACGAAAGCCGAACTTGACGACTGCCGCATCGAACGCTGCGCTCGCCGCGGGATAACCGTCGTCGATGGTGCGATGTCGGCCCGGCGCATCGCCATTCTGGATTGCGGCGAAGTGGGTGTATTCGCCGCCGCCGCCGCGCTGGAGCTCCAAGACGGAACGCTGGCGGGCGCTCCTGTCGGGTTCAGTCAAAACGGGGGCAGCGCACGTCTGATCCGTGTGAAGATATCGCGCGCGAAAAATGCCGGTCTCGAGTTGGACGGCGGCGAATACACGCTGACAGACTCCGCCGCGGCGGATTGCGGCGAAGCGCTCCGATCAGGAGGCGCTGCGTTGGGGCTGAAGGATTTTAAGATCGAGAATTGCGGCTCTGGAGTATCTCTGCGTTCCGGGAAGCTGAACTGGTCCGGTGGTGCGGCTTCGGGAGGGCGATTTGGCCTCGAAAGTTGGGATGCGGACGCGATCATCGAGCGTGTGGCCTATCTTAACCAATCGATTGCTGCGGTTCGCGCGGAGAGAGGTTCGCTTTCCATCCGAGGCGGTTCGTTCGCTCGCGCGCGGCTCGGCGTGCAAGTTTCCGGCGGCGTCGCGGCCATGAACGACGTGCGCTTTGAAGACTGCATCGAAAGAGCCATGAGCATCGATTCCGAAGCGAGGCTTCGCGCTGAACGCCTGGACGTTCGGGGCGGCGCCGACGCAATCGCGGCGCGAAATGCAGAGCTCGACATCGAGGGCTTCAAGGCGGCCGGACACACGGGGGCGGCGGTGCGCGTCGCGCAGGCCCGCCTTGATCTTAAAGACGCTGCAATTTCAGGCGGAGAGGTCGGGATATTGGCCGAACACGGCGACGTTCGTCTGAACGGATGCGCGGTCCTGGACATCGCCGGGAACGGAGCCGCGTTTATCGGGGGCAGTTTGACGGCGTCCCGCTGCCGATTCGAGGATGTCGCGCGGGTCGGCGTTTATGTGTCGGAAGGCGGCGCTGTCGCGCTGGCGGATTGTTCGTTTTCCGGCGGCGAGGCTGGGATATTGGCCGAACGCGGCGACGTTCGTCTGAACGAATGCGGAATCATGGGCGTCGCCGGGAACGGGGCCGAGCTCATCGGCGGGAGTTTGACGGCGTCCCGTTGCCGATTCGAGGATGTCGCGCGGGCCGGCGTTTATATGTCGGAAGGCGCCGCTGCCGTATTGACGGATTGTTCGCTGCGGCGCATGCGCTACGGCATCGGAGTCGCCGCGGGGGACACGCGGCTGGATGCTGTGAGGATCATCGGCGCGTCGGCGGTCGGTTTCTCCGCTGCGTCCGGTCGGCATAGTCTGAATCGCGTGACTTTCCACGGATGCACCGACCGTATCCATGTCGGGAAAGACGCGCGCGTGGATTTCGTGAAAGAACGCCCGGGGGGCTTCGGCGTTCTTGCGACGGTCAAGGGTTGGCTTCGTGCCGCCGTTCTGTGGACAAGCCGTATCTCGGGCATGCGCACGGTTTATCGCGCACTTTATGCTCTGCCCGTGGGAGTGCTGCGTTTCTGGGCCGCGCTCGACGGCAACGTCGACGCGCTGTATGGGCATCGAAGCTGGGTTCAACGCGACTGGGAGCCGGGAATCAGCGATATAGACCTGCTCGTTTCGGCGCGCGGCCTTGCGGGCGAGGCGGGGCGTGTGTGGCTTCAACGCTTTTGGCGACGCTTCGGCCTGCTGAAATGCGTATTCCCGTTTTTAGGTGAGTGTTTGGTCGTTGAACCCGCGGAGCTTTGCGGCCATGCGGCCTGGGGGGGATTCCGCGCGCGCGGAGCTGCGGATTATCTGCTGCCGCTCAGCGGCCGCTCGATCGTCGCCACGGCGCGTCCGGCCTCGCTCAAGGTTTTTCTGGAACCTGCCGGCGAACTTGCTCACGCCTACACGCGTTTGATGTCGTCCGCGCTTTGGAGGCCCGACCCGTCGGCGGCCGGCCGCCGAGCCGCGATCAACGCCGCCCTCGATATGACGCGCATCCGCGGCGCAAATGACGTCGACGGGCCGGTGCAATTGCCGTCGCGCGCGTCGGCGCTCGCGGCGGCCGTCGCGCCGGCGTCCGCTCTGCGCGCGCCGCTCGCGGCGTTGAAATGCGAGGGGTCTCCTCGTGCGCGCGCGCAATTATGTGCGGAGGGTTTGTTAAGTCTGCACGAGGCGTCCACCGGGGTGCTCGCCGCGTGGCCGTCGGCCGGAGCTTCCAAGTTGCGCCGGTTCCGGCCGCAGGCCGCGCCGTCGTCCAGGGCGAACGTCGAGCTGCGACGACGTCGCGGTCTTGTCGGCGAATACGCCGACGTGTGCGCCGGAGCGCTCGTCGCGGGCTGCGCCGACGATCTGTATCGAACCTGCCTCGTGGTCGAAGACCACGCCGCTCAGTCTGAGACCCTGATTCGCTTGTTTGAAGGCCTCACCCGTTTTATTTCCGTCCGCGGCGAACCTGCGACTCTGCCGATCGTTCTTACGGTGTCGGCATGGAAGGTCTGGTCGCGGCTGGCGTATCTTGAATCACCGACGCGCTTTCTCGACCTGGGCATCGGGACGGAAGATATCCTTGTTGGCGGAGGCGCGCTTTTCCCGGACGCTTGGCTGTATTCTTGGGGCCGCGAGCGGCTCGTTGCGCAAGAGTCGCCGGACGATCTCGTGCTTGATCTGGCGCGCGAAAGCCTCTCGACCGCCCGCTGCGTGTGGCGCTGGCAATCTGGAGATCTATCGCCGCTCTCCCCGGCCTATATTCAGCACTATCTGCTCGGACGCACGATGGGGCTGCGCCTTATCCTGGAACGGGGCATCCTCGCTTCATTTTTCGATCTCGATTTGCTGCGCTCGCTCTATATCCAGGAATTTCCGGAGCGCGCGGCGCAACTCGAGCGCCTCTGGGGGAATCTGGCCCTTCGCGAAGGTCCCGCGCCCTGGAGCGAGCTGTACGTCTGGGTCGACGCCGAGCTGCGCGGCTACTAAAGCGGTCCGCAACCGCGGGCGAAAGTCATGCGGCGATGAGTCGCGCTAAAGGCGTTTCTCCCGCCACCGTCTTCTGTCCGTCTCGGCAGAGCGGTTCCCAGCGTCCGGGAAGCTCCAGCACGACCGTGCTTCCAAGGCGTATGCGGCCGAGCCGCTGTCCCGTCGTCGCGGGCGTTCCGGGGCGCAGATAGCTCTCGATGCGGCGCGTCAGCAGGGTCGTGATCTGGCGGACCACGTAGACTCCCGCCGCCGAATCGATGGCCGTCGCCGTCTGTACGCCGCCCCAATAGCCTTCCTGATCGGGATAAAAAAAGCCGCTTCCTTCACTGCGCACGGACACCACCGTTCCGGCCAGCGGCACGCGCTGGACGTGCACGTCCGTCAGACGCAGGTGTACGACGAATTCGGCGGCGCGTCCTTCACGGCGACGCAGCTCCAGAATGCCGTCGGCCGGAGCCACGACCAAGCCCGATTCCTGCGGCGTCGTGCGTTCCGGGTCGCGGTCGAAAAACCGCCGGAAATCCTCGGGCACCGTCCCGGCTTCAAGCGCGGCGAGAATCCGCCGCATGCTCCAGCCGCTGTTCGGCGGGAGGTCGTTCTCGTCGAAGATGAGCTTTTCCGGGAAGGGTTCTTGCGCCATCGCCGGGAATGATTATAATTCTTTCGCCGAGCCTCCATGAGCACGTCCGAGCGCCCCCGCGTATTGATGCTGACGCCTTGGGCCCCCTACCCATATGACGGCGGTTCCAAACGGATATATTCCCTTTGCCGGATGCTGGCCGATCGTTTCCGCTTCTCGCTGCTGACCTTTCAAAGCAAGTCTTTCGGTGTCGCGGAGGTCGCGGAAGATCTGCGACGTGAACACTTGGAGTTGAGGCCGATCTTCGAGAACGTCCATTGGATCGCGCGCCCGGACGGACTTGCCCCGGCGTCCATCGAGGGGCTGGATTTGCCCGAGGACGCGCGGCGCTTCTACAGCGCCGCGATGGCGCAGAAGCTGCGCTCTCTTGTCGATGCCGGCGAGGCGGACCTCGTGCATGTGGAATTCGACTTGATGGCCGCCTACGGGCGCTGTTTCTCCGGCGCGGCGAAGGTCCTGACCCAGCACGACATGGGCGGCGCGTCGTTTTTCGGCTCGTATTTCCGCGAGATGTCGGGGTGGGGAAAGCTGGCCCGCGTGCCCGAGTGGCGGCGGCGCGTGCGCTTCGCGAAGGCGACGGGCGCCGACTACGACCGTGTGGTCGTGACGACGGAGCCCGACCGGCGGGCGCTGCTCGGGATGTCTCCGCGCGCGACCGTCGCGGCGGTCGCGACGGGCGTCGATCTGGAATTTTTTCAGCGCCGCGAGCCGCCTCGGCCGGGCGTGCGCCTCGTCTTTGTCGGGCATTATCCGCATTTCCCGAATGAAGACGCGGCCCTGCACCTGCTGCGCGACATCTTCCCGCGCGTGCGGCGGCTGGAACCGCAGGCCGAGCTTGTTCTGGCGGGCTCGGACCCGACGGACGTCTTGAAGGCCGCCGCGGCAAACATCTCGGGCGTCCGTGTGACCGGCACGGTTCCGGACGTGCGTCCGTATCTTTCGGACGCGACGGTGTTCGTCGCGCCCGTGCGGCTCGGACGCGGGATCAAGGGAAAGATTCTTGAGGCGTTCGCGATGGGAGTTCCCGTCGTCGCCAGTTCGCGCGCGGCGTCCGGGCTCGACGCGGCGGCCGGCCGCGATCTTCTGGTCGCCGACGGAGCCGCGCGTTTTGCCGACGCCGTGGTGCGGCTCATTCGATCGGAGCCGCTGCGTCTGGGGGTGGGGGAAAACGGGAGGCGGGTCGCGCAGAGGAGCTACGACTGGCGGACGCTGGCCGCGCGCCTCGGAGACCTCTACGACGACTTGCTGCGGCCGCCGACGGGACCGCGGGCGGCCTAGATTCGGATTAAGACGCCGAGGCGTCTATCTCCGTGTCGGCCGGATGAAGCTCGTCGAGAAAGCTGAGAGCCTGCCGGCACCATTTATCCAGAAAAACCTCGCGATTGAGGCGCGCCTGCTCCGCCATCGCGGCGAAGTTGCGGAAGCTCTTGTGGCCGTAATGGCGCACGAAGACGTCCCGGGCGACGACCAGGTCGTAGCCGGCCTGGCGCAGGCGCAGGCAGTAATCGAATTCCTCGTAGGTCCCGATGCCGAAGCGCTCGTCGAGATAGCCGACCTGCTTGATCGCCTCCCGCTTGAGCAGCAGGCAGAAGCCGGTGAGCCGCTGAACGCCCTCCGACTGTCTCTCGTTTTTCAGGGACCACGCCTGCGAGAACATCAGCAGGTCCCTGTCGTTTTTGAACGCGGGGGCCGGGACGCGCTGCGGACCCACCGTGACGTCGGTGCACGGACCGACCGCGGCCACCCACGGCGCTTGGTCGGCGCACGCAATCAAGCCGTCGAGCCAGCCTGGCGTGACGATGACGTCGCTGTTGAGCCAGACAAGGTAGCGTCCCCGCGCGGCCTTCATGCCCTGATTGATCGCGGCGGCGAAGCCCCGGTTCGTTTTGTTGCGGATCAGGCGCACGCCGGAGAGCCGGCGGACGCGGTCGGCGGTGCCGTCGCTGGAGCCGTTGTCGACGACGAGGATCTCGTGCGGCTGGGGCGTGTGCCGTGCGACGGCCGCCAAACATTCAAGCGTGTAGCGCAGGCCGTTGAAGCAGGGAACGATGATGGTCGTCAGGCCGATTTTCGCCTTATTGTTCCGAAGGCGGCGCAGGCGCGAGGCCATCCACGCCGCGCCGCTCGCGGGGCGGCGCACGAAGCGGTTTTGCGTGACGGGCGTGCCCGTGCCGATCGCCCAGATTTCGCCGGCCGCGCACGTCTGCCGCGCGGATTTTTCGCGCGCGCGCCGCGGCGCCCAAAAACCGTCTCCGCTCAGAAGCGCTTCGGGACGCTCATGGCCTTCTGCGCGGCCGAGGATCGCCAGAACAATCGGCAACCGCAGCGCCTTGTTCAATTCTTCCACGACGCCGCGCGTCTGGGCGTCGTCGACGATCACGACGGCGTCGTAGACGCCGCGGGCCGCGGCCGCCCGGCAGCGCGTCAGCACGCCTTCCTGGGCGGAGGTCTCGATAAGAGCCGCGCGCGGGCCGAGTGAACGCAGATAGGACGTCTCGGCCGCCGAGGGTCCCGCGGGGAGCAGGTCGACGCGCCGCGTCCGCGCGAGCGCCGCGATCAACTCGCGCAGCGGGCGGTCTTTGGACGCCAGCGGCAGTCGCGGCACAACCAGCAGCAGACGGCCTTCGTCAACTCGCGGACGTTGGCTCTGTCGCATTGAACGCGGCCTCCATCACGCGGTCGAGAACGGGGTTGGCGATGCAGTTCAGCCAGCAGCGGCACTGGCACGGCACCATCTCTCCGGCCAGCGCGCGCGCGTGCGGCCCGGTCCAAAGCTCGTCGAACGGCGTGTCCCGCACGTTGCCCACCTGTTTGTGCTTGTTGACCGGGCAGAAGAATAGGTTGCCCTCGGGGTCGAACATCGCGTAGCGGCGTCCGGCCATGCAGTCGTCGAAGATCCTCGGTCCGCCGCGGCCGTGCTTGCGCAGATACCACCAGAAGAGAATCCGGTTCCACAGCCATTGGGATTCGCGCCCCGGCTGGGTCACCAGCCGCTCCAGCGCCTTTTGAGAAACGCAGACGTCCTCCAGGATCAGGTCCACCTGGCTTTCCACGACGTCGAGCTCCGCGTCGGTCCAACGGAAGGTCTCCGGCGCCTGGAACCCTTCGTGATTGACGACCAGTTGACAGCCGAACCCCAGCTCCCGCTCCTGCGCCCAGCGATAGGCGGCGAATATTTCCGAGCAGTTGCGCGGCGTGATCGTGAAGTTCACGGTCAGGCGTAGCTGCGGAAAATCCCGGCGGAGCATGTCCAAAGTTCTCTCGAAGCCCGCGAAGGCTCCGGTCTGCCCGCGGATGGCATCGTGCGTGGCACCCAGGCCGTCTAGGGAGGATCCCAGCCAGAGGTCTTCGACGCCGCGGTCCTTCAATTCCGTGAGTCGCCGCCGCAGCAGTCCCGAGTTCCAGAAATTGGTCAGCAGGCCCACGGAGGCTTCGCGGAAATGCCCGCGCAGGAAGGCGATGATCTCGACGACCTCCGGGCGCATCAGCGGCTCGCCCCCCGTCACGGCCACGAAGCGGACGCTGTCCAGCAGCCGCGACTGCGAGACGAAGCGGCGGATCTCCTCGACGGAAAGCTCACGGCCCACGGAGCCGGGGTCGCGCGCGGGCATCTCCCAGTGATGGCACATCACGCACTTCAGATCGCAGCGGTGGGTGAGCTCCAGGTGGAACTCGCGGATCGGCGTCTCGTTCTCCCGGCCCTTCAACCGGCCGACGCCTTCGTCGACCCATTTCGAAAGCTGCTTGAGAACAAGCCGCAGGTCTTCCGGGTGGCGGGGTTGGCTCACGGGCCGATTATACACTTTGACCCGAGGCCGCTATTCGCAGATATGACAGACGCCCAAGCCGTCGACCGGCGACGGCCGGTCGCGCTCGGAGTTAACGATGCACAGGAAGCCGAACGGTTCTTTGGCATCGGCGGGACAGCGGAATTGATGCGGGTCCGCGGGGGAGACATAGACGACGTCGCCGATACCGACGGTCCAGACGTAGCAGCCGGCCTGGGCCTCGCCCACGCCGCGCATGGGGATGACGACGTGCTCGTGTTCGTGCTTCTCCAGCGTGGAGTGGCCGCCGGGCTGGATCTCGAAATAACGGACGTGAAATCTCGTCGTCTCGCCGCGCTTGCCGACGAGCTCGCGGCGTGATATGCCCTTGTAGTCCGCCGTGTCCGTCTTGTAGGGCTCGATGGGCACGTCCTTCCAATCAAAGGTCCCCGCGGCCTTGCGCAGGACCTTGGAATGATTGCCGTCGATCGGGGGAGGCGGCGGCGCCTTGAGGCCGCCGCGCGTGCGGTCTTCCGGAGTGCTCATGACCGCACTTCTAGCTGATGTGCGGCGGCACGGTCCGGACGCGGCGCGACACGCGCAAACGCGTCTGCGCGCGGCGCATGGCCGCTTCCATCTCCGCCGACTGCAGGGAATCCATGCCGACCTGCGCGGCGGCGCGCTTGACGCGCTCCAGCGCCTGGTGCGCGCGTTCGGCGTCGATGAGCTCGGCGGCTTCCGCCGTTTCCGCGAACAGGGAGACCGCGTCGTCCTTGACCTCGGCAAAACCGCCCGATACCGCGAAGCTCTTGACCTGGCCGTTGTCGGTGACGCGCACCTCGCCCGCCGTCAACTGCACCAGGAACGGCTGGTGACCGGGAAGCACGCCCATCTCCCCTTCGAACGCCGGCAGGACGACGAAGTCCGCCGTCGCGGACCAGGCGACCTTCTCCGGCGTGATCAGCTCGAGCGTCAGGCGTTTGTCGGACATGGAATTCTCCGGCCTACTTCATCTTCTCAGCGTTGGCGACGGCGTCTTCGATGCCGCCGCACATGTAGAACGCCTGCTCGGGCAGGGCGTCGTATTTGCCCTCGATCAGCGCCTTGAAGCCCGCGATGGTGTCCTTGAGCTTCACGTATTTTCCATCGCGGCCGGTGAACTGCTGGGCCACGAAGAACGGCTGGGACAGGAACTTCTGGATCTTGCGGGCTCGCGACACCACCAGCTTGTCGTCCTCGGACAGCTCGTCGATGCCGAGGATGGCGATGATGTCCTGCAGATCGCGGTAGCGCTGCAGGATCTTCTGCACGCCGCGGGCCACGTCGTAGTGCTCCGCGCCGACCACGTTCGGGTCCAGGATACGCGACGTGGACTCCAGCGGGTCGACCGACGGGAAGATGCCGAGCTCGGCGATCTGGCGCGACAGCACGGTGGTCGCGTCCAAGTGCGTGAACGTGTTGGCCACGCCCGGATCGGTCAGGTCGTCGGCCGGAACGTAGACGGCCTGGATCGAGGTGATCGAGCCTTTGTTCGTCGAGGTGATGCGCTCCTGGAGCGCGCCGATCTCCGTCGTCAGCGTGGGCTGGTAGCCGACCGCCGACGGCATGCGGCCGAGCAGGGCGGAGACCTCGGCGCCGGCCAGTACGTAGCGGAACACGTTGTCGATGAAGAGCAGAACGTCCTGGCCCTGCTTGTCGCGGAAGTACTCGGCCTGGGTCAGCGCGGTCAGGCCGACGCGCGCGCGCGCGCCCGGCGGCTCGTTCATCTGGCCGAACACCAGCACGGTCTTGGACAGCACGGGCTGGCCGTCGGAAAGCTTGGCCTCCTCCATCTC
>JABEUV010000100.1 GCA_013044195.1 Elusimicrobiota bacterium
AGGCGGCCATCGCGGAACGCGCGCGCACGCTCGACGCGCGCGAGCGACGATTAGAGGAACAAGCCCTGCGTCTGCAAGAAGAGCGGGCCGGCCGGCCCGACGCTCCCGCGGCTTGACCGGAGCCGTTGACACGGCGCGTCCGGCGTGTCATGATGATCTGGGCGGCCGCCCTTTCGACGCGCCGCCGAAAGCGACGTAGGGAGGCGAATTATGGCCGACAATGACACGGGTTCCGGCGTTCTTCTATTCTTGACGGGTGCGGCGGTGGGCGCCGCGTTGGGCGTGTTCTTCGCGCCGCGCGCGGGCTCCGAGACGCGCGAGCAGTTGGCGGACTGGCTCAAGGAGCGCCGCGAACGAGGCGGGGAAATCCTGGACAAGGTCAAGGACGAGTCGGGCGCCAAGAAGGAGGCTCTATTGGCCGCCGCGAAGGCCGCCAAGGACGCTTACCGCGAGGCGAACGCCAAGCACCACGACGGCGCCGCGGCCTGAGCGCCGACGCCGCAACCGCAACGAGGGCTCCTCGCCAAAAGGGGGGCCCTCAGCTTTTGTCGGGGCGCGCGCGCCTCACGGCGCCGGCTTTTTCGACGAAGCGCAGGTAGGGCACGCCCCCGACCGAGGAGCCGCCGTCGACGACGAGCACCTCGCCGCTGACGTAGCGCGTGGCGGGTGCGCAGAGATAAAGCACCGCGTCGGACACGTCGGCCTCGGAGCCGAACTTCCGCGCGGGCACGCCGTTGAGCAGTTCCTCGCGCATCCACTCCTCCGGCCACAGCCGTTCGCGCGACTGCGGCGTGTCGATCAGGCCCGGGCACACCGCGTTGACGCGCACGCCGCGCGGCGCCCACTCGACGCCCAGCGTGCGGGTCAGCGCGACCACGCCGGCTTTCGCCGCGGAGGACGGCAGGAACCCCGGCGCGCCGGTCCACGCGTAGGACGCGACCAGGTTGACGATCGCGCCCTCGCCGCGCGCAAGCATCCGCCGGCCCGCGGCGATCGAGGTCGAGAACGTGCCCTGGAGCACGATGTCGATCACTTTGCGAAAGCGCACCGAGGTCAAAGTCTCCGAGGGCCGCACGAAGTTCGCGGCAGCACCGTTGACCAGAATGTCGACGCGGCCGAATTCGGCGTCGACGCGGGTAAACAGAGCTTCGACGGATTTGGGGTCGGCGACGTCGGTCGAAACGCCCACGGCGCGCCGTCCGGTCTGAGCGGCGATGGCGCGCGCGGCCTCGTCTAGTCGCGCGCCGTCGCGCGCGGCCAGGACCACGTCGGCGCCGTGCGCGGCCAGCTCCGCGGCGACGACGCGGCCGATGCCGCTGCCGCCGCCGGTCACGACGGCGACGCGTCCGGCCAGCAGGTCCTTGGCGTAGGTGCGGCTCATGCGCCCTCCCAGCGCGCGCGGCGCTTGTCGCGAAACGCGGCCAAGCCCTCGCGCGCTTCCGCGCCGGCAAAGACGTCGGAGAATTCCTTAACAGAGCGGTCCCAGAGCGCCGCGTCGCACGCGCTCGCGTTCAACGCAGCCTTGATCCGGGAAAACGCGCGCGGCGCGGACTTCGCGAGTTTGCCCGCGGCCGCAAGCGCCGCGGCCCGCGTCTCTTCCTCGGGGCGCACCTCGTCGACCAAGCCCGCGGCCAGGGCGTCCTCCGCGTTCAGCGAGCGTCCGCGCAGGACCATCTCCTTGACGACGCGGGGATCGGCGCAGAGCTGGGACAGCCGCGCGATCAGCGCGGGCGTGGGCGTGAGGCCGACGCGGATCTCGGCCAGGGAAATTTTCGCGCGCGCGCCCAGGACTCGCCAATCGCAGGCCATCGCCAGCACCCAGCCGCCGAGCAGGGCCGAGCCCGACAGCGCCGCCACACACGGCTTTTCGAAACTCAGCAGGGCGCGGTAGGCCGCGACGAGCGCCTGGAAGGACTCGCCGCGGCGCGGCGCGGGCAAAGACAGAAGCTCCGCAAGGTCCATCCCGCTTGAAAAATAACCGTCGACCGACGACTCCAGCACCAGCGCGCGCACGGCGCTTTGGCGTCCCGCGGATTGCACACGCGCGCGCAGGCTCTCAAGAAACGCGGTCGTCAGCGTGTTGCCGGGGGGGCGCGCGAAGGTCAGCACGCGCACCGCGCCCTCGGAACGTTCCTGTAGTTCGCTCATGGTCGGCGCGCCTCGCGCCTCACGCTCTTAAGCAGGCGCAGGAACTCCGAGCGGCGGTGCGCGTAGAGAGACTGGGGGCCGGCGAACACGAAGGCATAATACGATTGCCGGCCGTCCGGAAGATAGACCGACAGCGCGCGTTCGGGGACTTCCGTGGCCCGCGCGTGGACGTCGGCCACGCGCAGGGGCTTGATCTCGCGCGCGCCCTGCCAGCGCTCGTCGCGGCGAACCGCCGAGTTGAGGTCCGCGAAATCCGACTGTTTGGGTTCGAGATGCGTGATCGTGATCGACACGGGCTTGCCCGTACCGGAATCCGCCAGTTCCATGTAGAGCGTGGGAACCGAGTCCTTCCAGTCGTCCTGCACGCGGAAGCCCGGCGGCGGCGTAAACGACAGCCCGCCGGCGCGCAGGCGGGCCCCCGGCGCCGCCGGCGCGGCCGTGCCGGAGCCTTCGGGCACGCAGCGAAAGCGCTGGAGCGATCCGGGCGTGGCCAGGCGCGTGAAGCCCCTCGGGCAGGGAGGAGCCTGGGAGAAGCCCACGGGCCCGTCCGGCGCGGCGAACGCGGACGTGTCGCCCGGCGCCGAGAAGACCGTTTGTGCACGAGCTTGGCCGGCGGCCAAAGCCGCCGCGAGGACGGCGACGATCATCGCGCGGGCCGCGCGCGGGCCCGTTGGCTTAGAGTCTCGGCCGGCGCGGGGCGAGCGGAAGGCATCAGCGGTTGAGAAGGTCCGGGTTGCGCATGTGCTCGATGGCCGTCTCCTTGGTGATCAGCTTCTTGATGAACAAGTTCTTGATCGACGCGTCGCGCGAGATCATGCCGGCCTGCGCGCCGGCCTGGATGGCGTCGTTGATGGACTCGATCTTGTTCTCGCGGATGAGCTGGCGCACGGCGGGCGTGGCGATGAGGATCTCGCAAGAGACGACCAGGCCCTTGCCGTCGGCGCGCGGCAGGAGTTCCTGGGAGATCACGGCTTCCAGCGTTCCGGCCAGCTGCTCGCGCAGGGACTCCTGGTCGGCGTTGGGCACGGCGGTGATGATGCGCTGAGCGGTCTTCGAGGCGTCGCGCGTGTGCAAAGTGGTCAGGACCAGGTGGCCGGTCTCGGCTGCGAGCAAAGCGGCGCGGATGGAAGCGGCGTCGCGCATCTCGCCGATGCACAAGATGTCGGGGTCCTGGCGCAGGGCGTCCATGATGCCGATGTCGTAGGTGGGCGTGTCGACGCCGACCTCGCGCTGAACGAAGATGGAGCGGCAGGGCTTGAACAAGGTCTCGATGGGGTCTTCGATGGTGATGACCTTGCCGGGACGTCCGGTCTGGTTGATCCATTCCAGCATCGCGGCCATCGTCGTGCTCTTGCCCGAGCCCGTGGAGCCGGTCACGAAGATGATGCCGGAGCGGCGGTAGGCCAGATTGCCGACGACCGGCGGCAGACCCAGCGAGGACAGCGGATAGGTCTTGGTCGGGATCACGCGGATGGTCGCGCCCACCGTGCCGAGCGCGAGGTACAGATTGAAGCGGAAGCGGCCCACGTCGGCGATGGTCTGCGAGAAGTTGACGCGCATCTCATCTTTAAAAGTGCCTTTGTGCGCGTCGTGCAGGAACGGTTCGAGAATTTTGTAGATCGCTTCCGAGCTCATGGCCGGGTAGGGCAGGGCGCCGATCTC
>JABEUV010000101.1 GCA_013044195.1 Elusimicrobiota bacterium
CCAGAGCGTGAGGTCGTCGTGCCACAGGGCGATCTGACGCTGGAGAGACCAGGTTCCGTAGGCCAGCCAGACGGCCAGAGCCGCGAGCGCCGCGGCGCTGCGCGCGGGATTCTTGATGCGACTTCGGGCGGCCGCGGTCGCGGCCGCACCCGCCAGCACCGCCCAGCCCAAACAGGAGAGATACGAATAGCGCAGAGCGACGAGTTGGGGTCCGTTCTGCATCAGGCCCAGCACGGGCAGGAGAAGGGCCAGATAATAGGCCCAGAGAGCGGCCTGCGCCCGACGCGTTACGCCCACGGCGGCGCAGACGGCGGCGACTGCGATGATCGACGCAAGACTCACGAGCGTCGGCAGTGAGAGCGCGGCCGGATGGCCGAGCGGGTAGAGCGCGTGCAGGTCGATCGGCAGGAAGGTTTTGCGGACGTAGAAGCCGAGGCCGAAGAGGGCTTGGGCGAGGCGGCCGGTCAGGGAGTGATCGGACAGCGCGACGAGACTGCCGGACGCAAGCTGGGCGCGAAGGGCCAGCAGAGCCGCCAGGGCGGCGAGTGCTAGATACGGCAGCTTCTCGATCAGGCGCGCGCGGCGCTCCCGCGGGGTCTCGCCCGCGCCAAGGCGTCTCAGCGGATACCCGTCGAGCGCGAGCAGAGCCAGCGGCAGGGGGACGACCGTCGCCTTGGACAGGGCGGCCCCCGCGTACAACACAAGGGAGAGGATGTAGTCTTTCCGCCGTTCGACGGAGCTTCGTCCGAGCGCGAATTTCACATAAAAGAGGAGCGAGGATAGGAAGAACGTCCCGGCCAGCACGTCCCGGCGCTCGCTGGCCCAGGCGACCGATTCCGCGCGCAAGGCAGAGAGACCGAACGCCAGCGCAGCGACCAGCGCGCCGAGAGCAAGTTCGGCGGGCTTCGCGTCCGGAAATATCCGGCCCAAAAGCCTGGACGCGAGCCGTTGCAGGAGAACGGCGTTCAAGGCGTGCAGGAGCAGGTTGGTCAGGTGGTAGCCGACCGGGTTCAGGCCCCAAATTGCGTAGTCGACCGCGTAGGACAGCCAAGCCAGGGGAGTGTTGTTGGCCAGTCGCGTGGTCGTCAGCATCCAATAGAGATGGCGCGCATCAAAGCCGCGAAATCCGACCGTTTGCCGGATCAGTTCCCAGTCGTCCGAGGCGAATTGATTTCGCAGTATGCCCAGAAACGCGAGAGAAACGGCCAAAAAGACGGCCGCGTCCGCCAGGCGGTCGCGCGAGGATGTCGTGAAGGCGGGCCATGAGCGCGGCAAGCAACGATGATACCAAACTCGCCGCCGGGGGCCGCGCGTCCATGAATTGGACCGCGGTCGGCCTCCTTAAATTTTTCTGAATTCACGTATCCGAGGGGTGCGTACGGGTTCGTGGGCCTTTACAAAAAGAACTCGTGGGGGCAAACTGGGGGGGTGAAGACGGTGACGCTTGACGATAAGTCCGCGGTGTTCGTCTTTCGCTGCCTGGTGTTCCTGGCGCTGGTACTCCTGCTGTCCTCCGGCAGCGACGACGGCGGGGTCGGCTGGGGCCCGTATTGCGCGGCGACGTTCTATTTGTTTACCAGCCTGCTGTTGTGGCGTCTGCGCGACGCGCGCCTGAATACGCCGTTCGCTCAGGGGCTGGCCTATCTTTGGGACGTCGGCATCGTGACAGGCCTGGTCTATTCCAGCCAAGGCTTCGACAACGAGCTGTATCTGATCTATTTCCTCATTATGTTCATGTCCGGGCTGATGACCCAGGTCGGGCAGAGCTTCTTGATCGGCACGGTGTCCAGCCTGATGTATGCAGCACTTTGGTTCGAGGGCAAGACCGCGGTCGACGTCCCGCTTCAGAACCTGCTTCTGCGTTTCGCGTTCTTCTACATCGTCGCGTTCTTCACCGCGGTCATGGCCCATCGCGTACGCGCCGGCGACCGCCGCACGAAGACGTTGGAGTTGAGGTTGGCCCTGGAGCGGCTGGCCAACGGCGGCTGGGGACTGGAGGTCGACGAGCGGCTGGAGCCGGAGCTCAAGAAAACCGTGCTTACGATCAACGCCTTGCTCGACAACTTGAGCCGGGCTCTGGAGAAGCTGGTGGTCGAGAACGACGATTTGCGCCGCGCCGCGGCGCAGGCGAGGGAGTTGCTGGAGCGCGAGGAGTCGGCGCGGCCGCCGGACGGGGCGGGAGGCCCGCGGTGAACGGCGAGCCGCGGCGGACGTTCTATCACCCCCTGAGCGGCTTGGCGATTCTGGGCATCGACTGGGTTTTCTTCGGCTTGGGCTGGGAGCTGGGCCCCCTGTCTCTGGCCGTTGCGAGCGTTGCCGCGTTCGCGTCCTGCTTCGCCGTCGTGCGCCGCGTTCAGTGCCGCTGGGGCGGAGACGACCCCGGTCGGGCCCGGCTCAAGGCCCTGCTCGGCGCGGCCGCCGCCGGGGTGCCTTTCGCGATCGGGGGCACGGTTCTCGGCGTGCTGATCCTGGCGCTTTCCGGTCTCAAGGCGCTTCCGGCCCTGGTGCGTCGGGCTTAACGGCCCGAGCGCCGGTGTCGGGCTGCCGGAGGTCCTCGAGGATCAGGCGGCCCGCGACGGGGTCGACGCGCGCGACGAAGCGGCTGAGGAAGCTCATGCCGAGCAGGCCGTCGAAATGAGGATCGTTGCCGGCGACGACGACCGCCAGCGAGCCGTCGACGCGTGAGCTGCCGACCTGGATCGAGTCGAGACGGACGACGTCGGCGTCGATCTCCCGCCCGTCGGCCACGCGCGAGCGCGACTTGCCGATCACGGATTCGGGACCTAGGCCCAGTCGCGCCGCGGTCGCGGCGTAGAGCAAAGTCGTCGTCGCACCCGTGTCGACGAGGAATTGCCCGGCCGCTTTGCCGTTGACGACGACCGCGACGATGACTTGATCGCCGCGCGTCTGCGAGACGACCGAGTCTTCTCGAAAATCCTTCGACATGGCTCGCGACTGGGACCGCAGCCAGGCCAGATAATCCTTCTGACCGGCGGAACCGGCGGCGAGCGTGCGCGCCTCCGTGCCCTTCAACGCCGCGTCAAGCGCGCGCCAGGCGTCCAGGTAGCGGCGGACCTCGGCTTCCACGGCGCGGCGCTCGTCGTCGATCTGCTCCAGCCGCAGTTGATCGGCTTGGATCGACGCCGAGGCGGAGTTCACCGCGGCGACCGACTCGTTGTAGCCGCGTGGGTCTACGCTCGGGCTCTGGCCCGCGAGGTCCGCGGAGGCCCGGCGCAGGGTTTCCTTCTCATCGGGCAGACGCCGGCGGATGTCGGCGTCCTCCGCGGCCAAGGTCTTGTCCTGGGCTTTGGCGTCGAGAGCTTTTTCGCGCCGAGACTCCGCCCGTCGATAAGTCTCGTCGAGAGTTCGGGCGCCGGCGGGGATTTTTTCTCCGGCCGAAAAGCGCGCGCTTTTCAGGCCCGCGTCCGCCCCGGTCCCGCGCACGATCTTGACCACGTCCGCGGCGTTGAGCGTGACCGTCCCGTAGCCGATATCGAGCACGATCTGCGTCTTGCCGCGCGAGACCACGACCCCCTTCATCGTGTTGCCGTTGGCCAGATACACCGTATCCCCCCGTGCCGCCGACGCCAGCAGCAAGAGAAGAAGATTGAATTTCATGTTTCGGGGATTCTATCTCGCCCGACGCGGGAAAGCAATCCGAAGATAAATTCTCGGTAAAAAGCCGCCTCCCCCTGGACGCGCGGGCGTGCGCGGCCTATACTCACGAGGCAGGAGGCAAAATGCTGCGACAAATGGCCGAGAAACTGCTGGGCGGATTGGCGATCGGCGTGTTCGGCGCCGTCGCGCTGTTCGCGCGCGTGGGCGATCAGCCGCGACTGTGGGACGTGCTCGTCGACCGTCTGGCGCCGCCGGTCGAGGCCCCGCGTGCGTTCGCCGTGATCCGCGCCGAACCGGAGAGTGCGGTCAACCGCATGATGGTCACCGCCGACTCCTCGTTCGCCCCCGTTGCGGCGGCCTCACCCGCCGCGGCTGCGCGGGTCGCGTCCGCGGCTCCGTCGGCGTCGGCGGCGTCCGCTTCCGCGTGGAAGCGGCACTTGTCCGGCGCCCTTCAAATGTTCGACATCACCGGCCCGGCCAGCGAACACAGCAGCGCGTCCGTCTCGGCCGCGCCCTCGGCCGGGGCCGCGTCGCCTGCGGCCGCCGCGTCGCCGTACGCGGGCGGCGCCTCGGCGGCGGTCGCTTCCGCCGGTCGGCCCGGAGTCGCCGAGCCGTCCGCATCGGCCTACGTCAGCTACGGCAGCGCGGCGCGTTCGGACATCATGAGTTCGGCGTCCGGGCCGGTCTACAACTTCAGCGGCAAGCGGCGCTGAATCGAAGGCCGCCGGCCGGGGGCTACCGGCCCGGAGCGGCCATCGGCGCGTCGACCACGTCGATGCCGACGGGCACGCGCAACGCGTTGGGATCGTCGCCGTGGAAGCGGCGGCCGACCACCACGTCCCTGGCCGGATCGATCTTGCCGTCGAAGTAGTGCTCGGAGCCGAGCAGGTCCTGCGCTTCCTTCGGCGTGCCCGCGTCCTTTGAGGCCAAGTAGCGCGCGGCCACGCGGCTGTCGCGCTTGATGCCGAAGAAGAAGTAACCGCCGGATTGGCCTTGCCCGTTCTTGATGGAAGCGATCTTCGACGTGTCTAAAACTTTCATCAAGGTGATCTCGTCTTCCGGGTACGGCGTGAGCAGAAAGCCCGACTTGCTCATCATCAGGCCCAGGCTGTAGTCGTAGCCGAAAAAATTCGTGTCCTGACCGAAGCTCAGGACCTTGTAGCCCAGCGTCCGCGCCAGCTTCGAGGCCTCGACGAAGACGCGCGTCATCGGGTTGGCGTCGCGCAGTTCGTGGCGGTAGGCGGCGTAGCCCAGGATGAACATCCCGCGTTCCGGGGAGGCCTTCATGATCACGCCGCCGGTCATCTTCGAAGGGTCGTTCTTGTCATAGTAGAACAGCCCGTACCACTCCTTGCCGAGCTCTCCCTTGTCGGCCAGCTTGCGCGCGAAGTCCAGGCTCACGTTGCGCTTTCCGCCGGGCTTGCCGACCACCTCGTCCTCATAGATCTTGTACCACTCCTCGTATTTCGCGATGCTGAGCGGTCCGACCTCGAAAGGAACGCCGTCGCTGGAGGACAGCGCCTTGCGGAACTGGCGCTGGCGGTCGGCTTTGCCCAGCGCCTGCATCTGTTCCTCGACGTCGCGCACCGGCATCACCCAGCGCTCGTACTCGGATTTCAGATGGTAGCCGTCCTCCTCCGAAAACTCGGCCAGCTCCGCGCGTGACGGGGCCTTGATGACGACCATGTCCACGCCCAGTCGGCGCAGGGCCGCGTCGTAGTGCTGCTTGTAGTCTCCGGAGGCGAAATTGACGCGGGTGAGGCCGCGCGGGCTGGTCACGGCATGGGCGGCGACGTAGGCCTCCAGCTCCGGCTCGGTCATGACCGGCGTTTCGCCGTGCTTGACGAGCGAGACCAGCGGCCGACGCGTCGACGGTCCGTCCACGGTAACCGCGGCACCGTCCTCGGCGGTGGCCGCGGCGCGCGTGTTGTCGAAGAGAGCGTTCAGACGGGACGTGTAATCCTGTATTGAGGAAGGATTTGAAATATCCAGACGCTGCCTCAGTCCCGCCAACTGCGCGGCCAGCTCCGGATGCGCGGCGGCCCCGGTCTGGATGCGCGCGGCGGCCTTCAGCAGCTGATCGACGGGCTGATCGCCGAACGCGGCGCGCAGCGGCGCGGCGCTGGCCGCGGCGGCCTCGGGCTGAGCGGCCAGCGCGCCGACCAGGCGCGCGGACTCGGCGCGGAAAGGATCGGCCGCGGTGGGTGCCGCGGACATCAGCGGCGTCAGCGACGGCGCGGGCATGGCGCTGAGGGCGCTCACTAGCTGAATCTGAGAGACCACGGACGCGCGAAAGGCGGGCGCCATGTCGGCCATGGCCAGCGCGGGAGCCAGCGCGGTGGGCTCCACGACGGCGCCGAAGGCGGCGGACGCCAGGAGCGGGAGCGCCGCCAAAAGCCGGAACATGAGGGGTCTCATGCCGCCAGTATAAGCCGAGTCCGGAAAAATAGCCAGGGGGCCAAGGACCCGTACGCGGGCCGGGTCCATTGACCCCTGGCGCAAACGCTCTTCTCCCGCCATAATGGGGGCATGAAGCGCCGCTGGATACTCGCGCTGGTAGCCGCGCAGCTGGGAAGCGTCGTGGCTTCCCGGGCGGCCACGGACATCGACGCTCCCGCCGTCGCCGCGCCGTCGGCGCCGACGGTGACGGTCGTGCCCACGTTATCCGCGGCCGCGCTCACTCCCGTCGGAAGCTTGGCCGGGATTGCGGCCGCTCCGTCGGCGTCCCTCTCTCTTGCCGCGCCCGCCGCCGCGCTGGCGCCCGCTGCTTCCGCTTCGGCCGTGTCCGCCGCGCCGACCGCTCCGTCCGCGGCCGCGCCGGCCGCCGCAATATCCGCCGCCGCGCCCGCCGCTGCGGCCGAAGCGCCGGGCTCCGTTTCGCACGCGCCGGCTCTCGTTTCCGGATTGGCGCGGACGGTCGCGCCGACGGCTCCGGGCGCGGATATTGGAGCCAATCTCGGCCGAATGTATGACGCCTCCCGTCCCGGCACCGGCGAAGCGTCCGCGGTCGGCGCTCCCGCCCAGGGCGATGCGCCGCGCCTGTCGGGACTGAGTCCGGCGTCCGCGAAGCGCCCCGTCGAACGCCGCTATCAAAGCCCGGCCGGCGCGCTGGAGCGGGAACTGACTAAGCTGTCGGTCAGCCTTTCCGAAAACGGCCTTCCTCAATATAAGAAGCTGACCATCACGACGGCGGTCGATCCGGACCGGCCGACGGTCGTGATCCTGGCGCCCGCTTCCCGGCACAAGGTCGCGATCACGCGTGAGGGCGGCCAGCAATCCCCCGGCGACGTGAATTTGGTGCTCGACGCGTCGTGGTTGATCCAGCAAGTCCTGCCCGACGGCCGCACGCGTCTGCTGATGACCAAGGGCCTCTCCTTCGACGCGAAAGGTCAGGCGACGCTCGTCACCTACAAGATACCGCGCGTGGTGCATTATTTCGCCGACTACTTCACTTTGGGCGCCAACGACCGCGACGACGGCGTTCCCTTCGAGCGCAACCTGGACGTCCCCCAGTCGAATTCCTTGCAACTCGAGACGTTGGTCAACGATAAACTGCGCATGAGCCTGCTCGGCGCGGAGAACGGCGTGGAAGTGCCCGCGATGCTGACCTTCGCCATGCCGCGCCATCCGCTGGCCGGCGCGCCGGTCCGCGCCGGGGCCGTGGCCGTGACCGCCATGCCAGAAGGACCGGACAAAGCCGCGGAGATCCGCCGCCAGGTCGACGAGTTTCTGGACCGCTACGACGGCGCGGAAATAGTCGTCAAGCCCTCGGGCCCGCAATTTCATTCCGGACGCGGCGTGAAGTTCTTCCGCCGCGACCAGAGCGCGGAGATCGCCGCGCACGCGCTGGAGCTTTCTAATAGTCCGATGATGACGCAGGACGGCGCGGTCATCGTCACCGGCCGAGTGATGTCCGCGCCGCTCTATCGCAACGGCCGCAAGATGGAGACCACGTTGCGCGTGCTCGCGGCGCGCACGCCGTGGGGCGGCGCCGTCACCGCGGACATTTTCGCGCGCGTGGGTCCGTGGGGCAAGCCGACCACGGCCGAAGCCGCCGACCCGCGCGACAACGCCACCGTGGAGCCGTGGGAACGCCTGCTGAAGGACTGGAAGCTGAACCCGCGTCAGGCGCGCGAGCTGGACGCGCGCACGCGGGCCATGGGTGCGACCATGCTCAAGGCGATCATGGCCATGGAGAAGGGCCTCAAGCGCCCCGACGGCGGATCCTATCAGGCCCAGACGGATTTGATCGGCCTCGACGTGATGATCGAGAATCGCGGCGGCAAGCTGGTGCCCGTGATGATCGAGGTCAACGATCACGATTCCGGCGGTCAGTTCAATCTGGACGCGGAAATGGCGACGGACCGCGTGGGCACGCACTCGCGCGCGTGGATGGCGACCATGCTTCAGCGCGCGCGCCGCGACGCATTGCGCGGCAAGCGCGTGGTGATCGTCGGCGCGGGCTACGAGGGCAAGCGCTTCATCTTTGAGCGCGCCAAGGAACTGGGCGTCCAGATCATCCTGATCGACAAGCCGACGACCTGGGCCAAGGACCTGGTCTCCGAACTGATCCCGACCGACAACGCCAAGCCTGCCGAGGCTTTGGCGTTGGCGCGCAAGAAGTTGTTGGCTTCGGCGCGCAAGAACGGAAAAATCGACGGTATCACCACCTTTTGGGAAGACGATGTCGAGTTGACCGCCGGCATCGCTCGCGAACTGAGGCTTCCGTATCATTCCGCGGCCGCCGCGCGCGACGCGCGCAGCAAGTTCCGCACGCAGGAGGTCCTGGACGCGGCCGGAGTGCCCGCCGCGCGACGCGCCGTCGTCGGCAATCTTTCCAGCGCGGAAGACCCGGGCGAGCGCGCGGCCATGCTGGAGCGCTTCCGCGCGGCCGCCGCGCGCGTGGGATTCCCCGCGGTGCTCAAGCCGGTGTCGGGCGCGGCGGCCATCGGCACCGAGCGCGTGAATTC
>JABEUV010000102.1 GCA_013044195.1 Elusimicrobiota bacterium
AGCGTCGCTTCGCGCCGCCCCTGGCCGGGTTGCTCCGGAATGTTGGAGAAACTGGCCGCTTTGCTTCGGAATGGGTGGCCGCTTTGCCCGGAATACGCAGCTACAGCGCCTGGGCCCATTGACCAGTTATAAAAATAGGTCTTTTGGCACTTACGCTTAACCGCCGTTGGGGCTACATTCCGATAACCTTGTAGCTTGGGGAATTGGCCCCAGGGTATCCACGACCCCGCCGGAACGGGGTGAGTCCAGGGAAAGTGAAACTATGGCTCACTTTCCTGTTTTATCAGGACTTCAAAGGTTCAGGTCACAGCATGTGGCCAGTTCAACGCGTATCTTTCCGACATACACCTTCATCCCGCCATTAGACCTCGCAATCGAGTCTGGCCTAAGAGCGTAGCCGATGTTCGTCACGTACTCAACGTTGGCTAGCATATCATCAGAGGAGAAAACATGGAGACGTTAAACGGCGCGCGCTCCATCCCGGCAAAATATCAGCCGACCATCACGCGAAGCCGTGTTGACGCGTTACGTGATGGTGTCTCCGGAAAGCCGCTGCTTTTCGTTCAATTTAGCGACAAGCTACTGACTAAGGATCGGAAATTCCGGGAATATTATGAGACCGTCTATCGGAAGGTTCCGGGGTATCATCTGCCAGAACATTTCATGGAGTTGCCCTACTGGATTCCTGTTGTTTCTGGAGTGCTTCCAGTAGGTTTGAAACGAAACCTCATGATCGTGGAAAACATCGACTCAGCAATCGAAACCATCAATCTTAAATTCCGTAATCATGTGATCTTAATTTCCTTATTGGATGCGAATGAGGAACTGGTTCGTCGTCTGATCGTTCATTCGGAGAATATTTTCATTTTGGGCGGCTACACTAGGAAGGAATGGTACGAGAACAATGATAGATGCGGTTATCTTTCTCGTATCGCCGAGTTGCCCGAAATCTTCCCTCTCTCGAATCTTGATCGACCGCCGGAATATTCTCTATTTGATGGTGCTGAGTGTATTCCGCGTTTAACCCTGAGCACGGGTTGCGCTTTCCAATGCCGATTCTGCACTGACATTCCCCTGACGGTTCGGGAGGTAGCCGAAGAGACCATCTCCTTATCCGTCTGCGCGATGCGGAGATTGAAATTCCGATTCATTTATCTGGACGACAAGTCATTTGGCCAAGCTAAAAATGTCCAATCCTTGTCGTGGATCAGCTCAAAGGTGCGTTCATACAATGAGGAGTTCGCCGGATTCGTCGTCCAAACGCCTCCTGCCCTTGCCCTCAAGGGCGCCAATTTGGAGCGGTGGCGCGAACTCGGCGTCCGTATCATTGAGTCGGGGATTGAACTCGTGGACGATAAGTTTCTTCGCAAGATGAATAAGGCTTATCGCGAGGCTCATCTCTCGGAGTTCGCGGCCAAAATCAGGGAAAACGGTCTCTTGCTTGTCCCCAACATCATCATTGGATTTCCCGACTCAAATTATGCAAAGACGATCGCGTTCGTCCGAGACAATCTGGATATCATCCCCTGGGTGAATATCAACTATTTCTCGGTGCACAATAACAACATTCGCGGTGCCCTCGCGTTGATGGCGAAGAATAACCCGGATGGGGATCAGAATATCGCATGGAAATCCTGGTCTACGATGAAATCCTTTAGTGATGGCGAGTCGGCGATCGAAGAGCTCTATGAGTTAACGAGATCGTTTGCCTCTACGGGGAGCGTCGTCTGAAGACCCCCCCAAACATTGCCGGACTAAGCTCAGCTATTCGCGCCTACGCGACGGAGCACTTAGGCGCGACCGATGTCGAACTCGCGTCTGAGGGAATGGAGTATCTCTTATTTCGGGTCTCGACTGATAAGGGTCTATTGGCGGTGAAAGCCGCGACGGATACCGCAATCTCTGACGACATCGACGATGATATAGACACAAACCTCAGCTTGGCGCGCGAGGCCACAGTCTTAAAACATCTTCGAGCTCATGGAGCCAAGGTGCCCGATTGCTTAGGCTATAGCCAGAGCGCGGGCTTTCCGTTGTGCGTGATGGAATTCATTATGAGCGACGGAACATCGGCGACAGATTTTTCTATTGGGCAGGCGTTGCGCCGTGTGCACGATTCCGGTCCCTGGCCGGTTGCCGGCAAGCGTTCGGACGAGCTCGGAATCGATTTCAAGAAAGCAGTGCTCGAACGTATCCAGGGCTGGTTGAAGAAGTTGGTCTTGCGGCGACGAATCGAATCATATTTGACTGGCGCCGTTCAGTCGGGGGTGTTCGACGGATACAAAATTCCACGCCTGACGACCCTCCACCTGGATGTTCGCCGCGACAATATTATCGTTACGAAAAATAACGTATCTGCAATTCTTGACTGGGGAAATTCGATCATCGGCGATCCGTGGTTGGATCTCCTGCGCGTCGAGGAGTACTCTGAGCTGGATCTGGGACAATTCCGGTTAGGATACGGAAGCACACCACCGCGTCCTACGGCCGTCGTGGAGCGCCTTTATCGTCTGTATACCACGTCGATGCTGTCTCTGTTGTTTGAGAATATGGTGCCGGATTCCGAAAGATGCAGAGTTAATACTGAGCGGACGATCGAGCACCTCGCGGCGTTGCGAACATTGCAGGAGCGGGCTCCTATTGAATGAAGGTGGATCGATCTGGATAGCCGACGTCCAGTAAACTCTTGCCACTGGATGATGGCCTACAGCAACGCCAGCAGGCCGCGCACGATTCGATACGTCAAACCCCAGATCAACGCGCCGCCCAGCACGTAGCCGTCAACTTCCACTAAATCGCCGCGGATCTCCACGACGGAGCGCGCGGCGGCGGCGGGCAGTTCGGCCAGGTTCAACCAGAGCAGGCCCGCCACCTCGTCGCTGAGGCGGGCGGCCGGACGCTCGGGCAGGCCGAAGACGAAAGGCCGGATCAGCAGCGGCGCCGGGCCGGGCATGGAGGGACTCAGGTCGTCGAGGCCTCCCAGCAGAGAGTTCTGCGTCAGCGTCACGCCCACTTCCTCGCGTGTCTCGCGCACGGCCGCGGCGTAGAGATCGGCGTCGGCGGGCTCGCGGCCGCCCCCGGGCAGTCCGACGTGGCCGGACCAAGGGTCTCCCGCGCGCACCGCGCGGCGGATGAACAACGCCTCCGGCCCGCGCGGGCCGGGCGAGAGAATCAAGGCGACGGCGGCCTGGCGCCGTCCCGTCTCGTCGGCGCGGACGGGCTGTCGCGCGGCGAGGCCGCGTCGAAGCCGGGCGAAAGGGTCCGTGCCGCGCGCGCGAGCCATGCGGCTACCGGTTCGGAAACTCGTTGAAGCGGAACTGGATGAGGCCCAGCAGATCGTAGCCGCCTTGGAACGTCAGCAGGCCCAGATCGAAGTTCAGCTTCAGCGCGCGTCCGATCTTCATGTTGATCAAGGTCGGCGAGCCGGAAGCGCCCGAAAACTTCATCACCTCGAAGCCGATCGGATAGTCCGGCTTGACCAGGTAGAACATGCTCATGAAGGGAACCGTGCGCGTCTGCGACATCGTCCCCGCCGGGGCGTTCTTGTAGAACTGCATGTCCTGGGGGGTCAGGAACTCGGTGAGGTTTTCGGCCAGGTCGCCGATCGTGCCCTCCATGATGCCCGCGCTGTAGCGCACGCCGTGATTCTCTTTGGAGGCGACGACGTAGGCGTCGCCCAGAACCTGCATGGTCTGCTGGTTGATGGTGGTCTGCACGGTGGGCGTGTTGACGGTGGGCTGAGGCGCGTCGTGAAACATAAGGATGCCCTGCGTGCCGACGGCCATGGCCGGGCGCCACTCGGTCTCCGATTGGATCTGCATCTTGCCGTCGGCCGACAGCAGCCACAAACCGATGCGGTCGAGATAGTTCGTGTGCATGGGCGCGTATGGATAAGAGTTCTTACCGTAAAGGCGGCCGATGTAGTACGCGGCGTTGAAGTCCAGTCCCAGGCCGGGCGTGTTGTAATGGCCCAGGCCGCGGTAGGCCGTCGGCGTCAGGATCAGCCCCGAGACCGCGACGGGAGGCGTGACCAAAATGGGCTTGGGCTTGACCACGGGCTTGATCGCGACCTCGAAGACGACGCGCACCTCGGTGGTGGAGACGGCCACGGACGCGAACTTCGTCGGGACGGGCGAGTTCGCAATCGCGTAGACCGAGGGAGTGATGCGGTCGAAGACTTTGAGCCCGCGCAGAGCGGCCAGGTCGGCGCTGAGATCCGCGGAACTGTAAAGTTGATCCTTGAGGCCGCGCAGTTTGTCGCGCCAGGCGTAGTCGCTGATGATCTTGCCGCCGGAGGTAAACAGCGCCTCGCTGAATACCCAGGGTCCGCCGGAGATCGACAACGGCTGGCCGAAGTCCTGCGCCAGGACCGCAACCGGGGCCGTCGAGGCTACGGCCGCGGCCGCCGGTGCGGCCGGGGCGGACGACGTTGATGAAGGCGCGTCGAACGGAGTGGGCGCGAAGGCGAACGGCTGGTTTCCGCCCGGAGGCTGGGGCGCGGGCGGCGGAACTTGGGAGGAGGCCGGGACGGCGGCGCACAGCAGAGCCCAGAGTGCTGCCGTCAGGACCATCCCCACCTCCTCAAGATCAAGCGTACGGCCAGGGCCGCGGCCAGCCCCGCGCCGAGATCGTCGGCGACCACGCCCAGCCCGCCCGGAAGCCGCTCCAGGCGGTTGTACGGCGGCAGCTTCAACGAATCAAATGCGCGAAACGCGACGAACGCCCACAATGCCGGCAGCGCCGCCCGAGGCAAGCCCGCCGCGGCGACCCAGTAGCCGACCACTTCATCAAGCACGATGCGCGGATTGTCGTGCGTCCCCAGCGCCCGGTCCGCGCGCCCGCAGAGCCAGCACGCCGCGGCCGAGACGGCGACCACGACCGCCGCGTAGGCCGCCGGAGACCGCGGCAGAAAAAACCAGAGCAATACTCCCTCGAGCGTCCCGAGAAAGCCGGCCCCGGTCCATTTACGGCCCGCCTTCGACGGGGCAATATAGCTTATCCCCAGGCCCGTGGCCAAGGCGACGCAGACGCGGTCCAGGGCGCTCAACTCCACGATTTCTCGAGCATCGCGCGGTATTGGCGGTAATAGGACCACAGGCTCGACATCGCTAGTACGGCGCACAGGACGGTGAGCGGTGCAGCGCTTTTCAACATCCACGCCGACGCCAGACCATGGTCGCGCAGAACGATCACCACCAGCATCAGCAGGACCGCGACGCACTGCACCACGGTCTTGATCTTGCCCGAGCGCTCGGCAGCGATGGATTTGCCCTGCGCGGCCGCGATCATGCGCACGCCGCCGATCAAAAGCTCGCGCATCAGCATCACGAACACGGCCCAGACCGGGATGGCCAACTCCCGGTGCCGAATCAGCGCCAGCAAAGTGCCCAGCACCAGGATCTTGTCGGCGATCGGATCGGCGATCTTGCCGAAGGCGCTGACCGAGTTCGTGCGCCGCGCCAGCCAGCCGTCGAGCCAGTCGGTGACGATCGCGGCCGCAAACATGGCCAGCGCGGCCCCGTGCCAGCGCGGCGCGTCGTCCATCACCGCGGCAAATACCGCCGCCGCCAGTACCACGCGCAGCACCGTCAGGCGGTTGGCCAGCGTCATGAGTTAAGGCAGGTCGATGCGGTAGTCGCCGTCCGGCGAAGGGGATTGGAGTTCGAAGGGCGTGTCGTTCTTCGTGACCTCCAGCGCGGCGGCGGACGCCGTGCGCAGAGACATGGACTTGACCGGCGTCCAGTCCATCATCGCGCCGCGCGGAATACGGCCCTCGAACACGACGTCCCCGTCGACGCTCACTCGCGCCCAGCAGTCGTCGAGAGCGTGTACGACGACCCGGGTGGAGACCGGCTTGGAGACCGGCAGAAGCGCCTGCGGCATGGTTTGCGCGGGCTTGGGCGGCGGCGGCGGCGTGCGATTGTGGAGGATCCACGCGGTGCCTGCGACCGCCAAAGCGAGAGCGAACAGAATCGCGCCGACGGCCGAGGAGCTGGCCGAAGCGGCATGCGTGGAGGCTGGCAACGGTGTGAATGTCGGAGCGATGGGTACGGACGACGGCGTGGCGGGCGCGGGCACCGACGCGGGCTGAGGTGCGACGGAGGCGGTGGGCGCAGCGGACGCCGGCACGGCGGGAGCCAGGGAGGCCCACAGCGGTTCGAAAGGAAGATCCAGGTGATCGCAGTAGCCGCTGAGGAAGCCGCGCAGGTAGACGGCGGCAGGAAAATCGTCGAAGCGGTCCTCCTCCAGCGCGACGAGGTAGCGCTTGGGGATGCGCGTCTGCGCGGAGACGCTCTCGATGGACAGACCGCGCTTGAGCCTCGCGGCGCGCAAGACCGGACCGATGAGCTCTCGCGTCGGGACGGACGGCGCGTCGGACGTGGGAATTTTTTCTGGCGCGGCGTCCTCTGTCATGGGCGACCTCCGGGAGTTTTGAATACGTCGGCGTCCGCCGGCGGCGTGAAGCGGAAGGCGGAGTCCGGGATCGGCGGGTTCAGGCGGACGTTCTCGAACGTGGAGCGGATGCTTGCACGACCCACGCGCAGCGTGGCCTCATGCGGAAAAAAATCGCGCGTCGAGGCTTTCAGCGTCAGCGTGAAGTCCGCTCCCCCCGCCTTCACGTCTGCCGGCCGCGGCGTCAGGTGGACCTCGAAAACTCGGTAGCCGTCGGCGTCCGGCGCGGAGACCGTGGAAACCGAGGCCGCGTAGCGCTTGAGCAGATCGGCGGAGCGGCCGAAGTCGAGCAGGCCCTTGGCCAGGGGCTCGGAGCGGCGCCAATCGGAAAGCTTGGTTTGGATGACCTGGTTCGTCGATGGCCGGTAGACCCACAGCCAGGTCCCGTCGGAGACGACGGTCTGCGGCTCGGGCAGGCGGTGGGTCAGGCGCATCAGTTCCGGCTTTTTGAAGAGCACCAAGCCCTCGACCTGCTGAACCGTGTCGGAGCCGTCCATGCGCACGAACTGCTTGAAGTCGGCGTGCAGCGTGTTCAGCCGCGCGTCGAGCTCGGCGAAGCGCGCGGAGATCAGATCGAGCGTGACCGGCGCCGTCGACGCGGCGTAGACGGGTAGAGCCGTCCCGGCCGTCGCGGACGCGGAGGAAATCTCCGTCACCGCGGGTTTGGCCTTGGCGGACGCGGCGCGACCGGAGGCGGGAAGCAGAAGTGCGGCGAGGAGGGCGGCGTTCATGTCAGTCCTTGCGGTCGAGCGGGACCTGAGGGAAGTGCGTGCGCATGTAATCCTCGATCACGTCGAAATGGATCTCCCAGCGGTTGGAGCCTTCGGGCTTGTGGATGAACTCCTTGACCTCCAACGCGGAGAGGATGTTCGTGGCGCGCGCCGAGGAGCCGAACTGGCTTTTCAGCAGGTCCTGCGACACGCGGCGGCGCTCCAGCACCAGCTTCAGCGCCTGCGAGAACTCCAGCGGCTCCACGCCGAACTGCGACAGGTCGGCCGCGGCTGAGCCTTTCGCGGCCATCGTCTCGAGCATGGGATAGTCGGGCTTGCCCTGGGACTTGAGATACTCCACGACCTTGCGGATCTCGTCTTCGGACACGTAGGCGCCTTGGCAACGCTCGGGCTTCTGCGCGCCGCTGGACAGATAGAGCAGGTCGCCGCGGCCCTGCAGGGCTTCCGCGCCGGAGCCGTCCAGGATGACCTTGGAGTCGATTTTCGAAATCACTTGGAGGGCGATGCGGCTGGGCAGGTTCGCCTTGATGACGCCCGTGATCACGTCCACCGACGGGCGCTGGGTCGCGAGCACCAGGTGGATGCCGACGGCGCGCGCCATCTGCGTGAGGCGCTGGATGGCGTCCTCCACGATGTCGCCGGCGATCAGCATCAGGTCGGCCAGCTCGTCGATGACCACGACCACGTGGAACTCGCGCGGCAGGCCTTTCTTGTCGGCCTCGGCGTTGTAGCCGTCCAGGTTGCGCACGCCGTGGAGCTGGAGCTTTTCATAGCGCTTTTCCATCAAGCTCACGAGAGCTTTCAGCGCCTTCGCCGCTTCCTTGGCGTTGGTAATGACCGAGACGCGCGCGGGGTCGACCATGGGGTCGAAGAGGTGCGGGATGCCCTCGTAGAAGGTCAACTCCGTGCGCTTGGGGTCGATCAGCACGAACTTGACCTCGTCGGGGCGCGCGCGAAACAGGATGGACAGAACCATGGAGTGGATCAGCACCGACTTGCCGGAGCCGGTCGCACCCGCCACCAGCACGTGCGGCATCTTGGCGATGTCGGCGGCCACGGGCTCGCCGGAGGCGGACAGGCCCAGGCCGAAAGACAGCAGGGGCGCCGACGCGGGCATGGCCTCGCTCTGCAGAATCTCGCGCAGGACCACCGCGGCCTGGCGCGGGTTCGGAATCTCAATGCCGACGGCGGCCTTGCCGGGAATGGGCGCGATGATGCGGATGCCCTTGGCGCGCATCGCCAGAGCAATGTCGTTTTCAAGCGCGACGATGGAACTGACCTTCACGCCCGGCGCCGGCGAGATCTCGTAGCGCGTGATCACCGGGCCCGGCGAGTAGCCGGACACGTGGGCCTCGATGTCGAAGCTCTTCAGCGTGCGCTCCAAGTCCGCGACCGCGGAGGAGATCTCGGCCTCGGTCGGCTTGCCGCGGTGGCGCGCATCGGAAGGCAGGCTCAGCAGGTCCAGCGGCGGCAGGACGTAATCCTTGTACGCGGCCGACGCCGCCGGCGCGGGGCGCGTGGCGTCCGCCGCAGTCTTCCCCTTCGCGGCCGGCTTGGCCTCCACGAGCTTGGGCAGGCCCGCGTCCGCATTCTCCGTCAAAGGCTTGATGGTGCGCGTGTCGACGGGCTTGGGTGCGGGAGCCGGTGCGGGTTTTTCGTCGGCCCGCGGGTCCTTGGCCTTTGTTTTTACGGCGTCCTCGGGCGCGGGGGCCTTGGCCTTGCGCGCGGCCAACTCCGCGCGCGCCTTCGACCACTCCGCGTAGTCCTCGGCCAGCAAGGACGCTCCCGCGGCCGCGACGCCGGCCCAGCGGATTTCGAAGACGACCTGAAGGGCGAACAGCAGAACGCCGAGCGCGACCAGGAACGCGCCGACGCCGCCCATTCCTGAAGTCAGCGCGCCGGCCAGCGCCGCGCCCCAAGTCCCGCCCGCCGCCGCCATGTCCGCCCCGGCCCAGAAGCCGATCTTGGCGAACAGCGCCGTGCCTGAGATCAATCCGAAGATCGAGGCCAAGGTCGTGGTCATCCAGCCCGTGGATTTTTGGCGCAGGACGTGCTGGAGCAGGCCGTTGAACAGAAAGATCGGCAGGAGGTAGGCGGCCAATCCGAACTCACGAAATAAACGCGACGCGACGGCCTGCCCGATTACGCCCGCGTGCGCGGGCGCGACCAGCGCCCAGCCCACATAGATCGAGCCGAGAAAAAACGCGGCCCAACGCAAGGCCGAAGGCAGAATGTCCCGGCGGGACTTGCCCCCCTTCGACCTTGTCGACCGCGCCGGCGCTTTATAGCGTTGTGTTGGCAGATAAACCCCGAGGTTCCGCCTGGGAACCGGTGCGATTATAGCGGTTTTCGACTTGAATCGGGGCGTTGCGCCGTCATAGAGAGCGTTCGCGCAGGTCGCAGACGCGCGCCAGCGCCGCGTAGTCCCGGTCGCGGTGAAGCACCGTCAAGTCGTGCTTGAGGGCGCAGGCCGCGATCAGGCAGTCTGTGGAAGATCTCACGGTCAGGCCTTGACGCCTGGCCGCGCGGTACAATTCGACGGCGCTCTCGTAGACGTCCAGCGCGAGCGGGGATTCGACGACCGACAATGAGAGTAGGGCTTCCCGCGCGCGGCGAAAGGCCGTCTGATCGCGGAAGCCTTGCAGAACTTCCTGTATCACCGGAAGGCAGGTGACGGCCTCTTCAATGTCGAACGCGGTCTCCGGACGAAGGCTTGATTCGCGGCGGAATAGCTCGATCCAGATCGAACTGTCTACAAGAATCATCGACCGCGGCGGGCGGCGCGCGGGCGACGCGGGGACTCTCCCCGCATCGTCGCCAAATCCCCTTCCCAAAGGCCGCTTCCGGCAAGTTCAAAAATCCGGCGCGCTTTGGCGCGCCGCACGAAATCATGCAGGGCAATATCGACGGTCATCGAGAAGGTTTTGGCTCCGGACAAGGAAACAGCTTCCTTCAGCAGAGACTCATCAAGCACAAGATTTGTCCGTTTCATGTGCATAGTGTGCGCCGTCCGTCCCCCTGTGTCAAGGGGTGTCAGCGCTGGATGAGGATCAGGTCTTGGCCGGCTTTGACGGGCTTGCCGTTCTCGACGAGGTACTTCAAGACCGTGCACGGGTACTCGGCCTTGATCTCGTTGAAAACCTTCATGGCCTCGATCATGCAGATGACCTGGCCGGGCTTCACCGCCTCGCCTTCCTTGCAAAAAGGAGGGCTGGACGGCGACGGAGCGCGGTAAAAAATTCCCATCATCGGCGACTTGATCGCGGTTCCGGCGGGAGCCGGAGCGGCCGGGGGTGCGGCGTGCGCGGCCGCCGGCGCGGCGGCGGAAGCGGCATACGCCGCTCCCCCCGCCGCCACCGGCACGGGCACCGCGACTTGCACGGTCTGCGCCTTGCGGCGCACCAGCTTGATCTGCGCTCCGTCGTCGGCAATCTCGACGGAGTCCAAGCCGTTGGCGGTCATGAAGTCGTAGACGGTCTTCAGCGTCTCAATCGGCCCATTTGCGGAGCCGTTCTGGGAAGGCGTCGTCGTCTTCTTGACCATGGAGTGTTCCTCTCAGCTCAGCGTCGTCCGCCGCGGCCGCCTCCGCCCACGCGCTCGCGCGGCGGGCCGTCCCGGCGCGGGCCGGGCGTGTCGTTCTCGGAGCCGGGGTTCAAGACCGCTTTGCGCGACAGGCGGATCTTGCCGGTCGGGTCCACTTCCAAGCACTTGACCTCGACTTCGTCTCCGATCTTGAGGACGTCCTCGACTTTGGCGACGCGCTTGACGTCGATCTGGCTGACGTGCAGCAGGCCTTCCTTGCCGGGGAAAATCTCGATGAACGCGCCGAACTCCTTGATGGAGACGACGTGCCCCTTGTAGATCTTGCCGACCTCGGCTTCGATGGTCAATGCTTCGACCTCGGCCTTGGCCTGCTCGCAGCCCACGGGGTCGACGCCGGCGATGAACACGGAGCCGTCGTCTTCCACGTCCACCTGTACGCCGTAGGTGTCGATCAAGCGGCGGATGTTCTTGCCGCCGGGGCCGATCAGCGCGCCGATCTTGTCCGTCGGGATCTGCAAGCGGAACAGCCGCGGCGCGAACGCGGAGAGCTCCTTGCGGGGCTCGGGCAGGACCGCGTCCATCTTGTCGAGGATGAACAAACGGCCGCGCTTGGCCTGGGCGAGAGCTTCCTTCATGATCTCGATGGACAGGCCTTCGATCTTCATGTCCATCTGGAAGCCGGTGATGCCCTGGCGGGTGCCGGCGACCTTGAAGTCCATGTCGCCGTTGTGGTCCTCGATGCCGGCGATGTCGGTGAGCACGGCGTATTTGCCGTTCTCAAGGACGAGTCCCATCGCGATGCCCGCGCACGCGGCCTTCATCGGCACGCCCGCGTCGAACAGCGACAGGGAGCCTCCGCAGACGGACGCCATGGAGCTGGAGCCGTTGGACTCCCAGATCTCCGAGACGACGCGCAGCGTGTAGGCGAACTCTTCCTCGGGCGGCAGGAGCACCGCCAGGCTGCGGCGCGCCAGCGCCCCGTGTCCGATCTCGCGGCGTCCGGGGCCGCGCTCCGGGCGAACCTCGCCGACCGAGAAGGCCGGGAAGTTGTAGTGGAGCATGAAGCGCTCTTTGTATTCGCCTTCGAGCACGTCCATGATCTGCATGTCGCCCGGCGTGCCCAGCGTGGCCGAGCAGAACGCCTGCGTCTGACCGCGCTGGAACACCACCGAGCCGTGCAGGCGCGGGAAGGGCTTCAGCGTGATCTCGATGGGCCGGATCTCTTCAAAGCCGCGGCCGTCGGGGCGCACGCGGTCGACGAGGGTGAGGATGCGGCTCTCATCATAAAGGATGTTCTCGATGATCTTGGAGACCCACTTCAGGCCGTCTGCGAAGGCGGCGTCGGTCTTACCCTTCTCCTCGACTTCCTTCTTAAGGCCGTCCTTGATCTCGTGGATCTGCGCGTCGAGGCCGTGCTTGTCGAGCTTGGAGCGCAGGGCCTTGCGGATGGGCTCCGTCGCCTTGGTCTTGACCAGCTCCAGCACCGCCGCCGGGATGGCGGGAGCCGCGACGACGTAGCGCTCCACCTTGCGGCCGGCCGCTTCGCTGCGCTTGACCAGCTCCAACTGCATGGCGCACAGCTTGTTGATCTCTTTCTGCGCGATTTCCAGCGCTTCGGCGAACACTTCCTCGGAGACTTCGTGCGAGGAGCCTTCGACCATCAGCAGGGCGTCCGTCTTGCCGGCGACCACCAACTCCAGCTCGGCCTTCGCGCGCTCTTCCCAGGTCGGGAAGAGGACGAACGCGTTGTCCACGCGGCAGATGCGCACGCCGCCGACGGGCCCGTTGAACGGCGCGTCGGACAGCATCAGCGCGGCGGAGGCGCCGGTGATGGCCAAAACGTCGGGGTCGTTCTGCATGTCGCAGGACACAACGATGGACTGGATGGACGTCTCATGGTTCCAGCCTTCGGGAAACAGCGGGCGAATCGGTCGGTCGACCAGGCGCGAGGTCAACGTCTCCTTGTCGCGCGGCCGCATCTCGCGCTTGAAGAAGCCGCCCGGCACGCGGCCGGCGGCGTAAGCGCGCTCGCGGTAGTCGGACGTCAGCGGCACGAAGCTGACTTCCTTGGCGTTCTCGGCCACGGTGGCGGCGGAGAACACGATGGTGTCGCCCAGGTGGACGGTGACGGAGCCGCCCGCCTGCTTGGCGAGGGTTCCGGTCTGAATGGACAGGCTCTTGCCGCCCACAGTTTCCTGTAGGCCGATCTTCTGGAGATTGTCCATGTTACTTGCGCAGATCCAGCTGCTTGATCGTGCTGTTGTAGGACGTCAAGTCGCTCTTCTTCAGGTAGCCGAGCAGACGCCGGCGCTGGCCGACGAGCTTGAGCAGGCCGCGATGGGTCGAATGGTCCTTCTTGTGCGCCTTCAAGTGGCCGGAAATATCCTTGATGCGTTCCGTGATGAGGGCGACCTGAACGGGCGTGCTGCCGGTGTCCCCGGCGGCCTTGCCGTGCTTCTTGCTGATGTCCGACTTCTTTTCTTTCGTGATCATATTAAAGGTGAGTTTATGAAATACGGGCGCCGCGGTCAAGGAAAAGTCCGGCGCTTCATCGGCGAAGCGTGAGGTCGACTGTCGTCAACGACAGTCGCGCCGGGGCTGCGCGCTCAGGTTGTGACCGCTTAGGTCAACGTGGTGCCGATGGCGCCGTGAAAATCCGGCATGGCTCCAGCGACAAGACGCGCGTGCTCACGACTTGATGGGAAACATCGATGCGCGCGGGCAGCCGCTGCCATTGATTCAGGGCCTGGCTCCAGCAGTAGAGGCGCAAACCGAACGCGCTTTGTCCTTGCGCGGCAAAACCGATGGCCACCTCGATCGTTCGTCGCAGCCGAAGCCCTGCGGGGCCGAAATCCACCTCTGGAGAGGCCGCGACAAGGCCGGCGGCCGCCGCCGCAACCGTTCGCGCGTTCTCATCCGGCGAGTTCATCGCTGGCGACGTAGAGATCGAGACGAGCGTGTCCGAAGTCAAGCTCCCCGCCGGGATGTCGACGGCCGCCCCATCCGCGCGCGCAAGCCGTCCGCCCTGGGCGGTGGTGATGACTGCCGACACCGCCGCCGCGCTGGGCTGCGTCACGCCGAAATCCGGCCTGGGCAGGCTGCTTTCTATCCGGCTCAACAATCGCCATGCGTGAAGTCGAATCACGGAAGCGGCGGCGCTGGAGTTGTAGATCGCGTAGAGGTCGTCATGAACTTTCTGAGACATGGCGGGGCGCGCGGGTGCGGCTTGGGAGGGCGCCGTGGCGATCAACCCCGCCAGCAAGGCCGCGCCAAATATGACGATCATCGTCGGCGCCGTCGCTTGCGCGCGCGTCATTCTTTCGATGGCCATGAGTTTTCCTTCGTCGCTCAGCGCAAGAGCTCCTGCCGGCGGTCCTTTCCATCATCGTGCTTCCCGCCGTCATTCTTCGGAAGCTTTGACAAAATGTAGTCGGCGTTCGCCGTCAGCATGTAATAGGCGTCCTCCGTGACGCGCGGCCGTTCGTCGCAGTCTTGATCGCGCGAATGCTCGCGGGAGTCCTCCGTGCGGTTGCGCCGCTTGTCGGACAGTTGCTGAGTGAAGCGCCTCAGTTCCTTGCGCGTCTGCTGATCGCGGCCTTTCGCGAACGCGTCGCTTGCCCGATCCAGCGCCTTGTCCAGATCGGAGATATACTCCCTGCCGCACAGCCAGCGCTGAGCGGCCGCTTGGTGCTTGAGCGAGATCAGGAACTCGATGAGCTGGCCGATGTCGGTCAGGCTTGGAGGCTGCACCGGGCCGATCGTGTATCCCTGCGACTGGATCACGCGCTGTATCGCATCATCGAGGTCCACGATTTGTTGGGCTTCCTGATCACCCACGTCGTCTATGCCGCCGGATATGAAATCGTCGGAATTA
>JABEUV010000103.1 GCA_013044195.1 Elusimicrobiota bacterium
CGCAGAGCAGGGGTGCGACGACATTGAGAAAGTCCTGCGTCGGCAACGGGTCCGCGCGGGCCGCCCGCGACGCGCTCAAAAAAACGAAAGCCAGGGCCGCGATACTCGTTGCGCTGCGCGATTTCGTGTCGGCCAACATCGGCAACCCTTCCCCCATGCCATCAACAACGCGGTCAATCGCGCCAGTTTAGCCCCGCTTTGGATTCTTTGCCAGGGGCAAGGGCGTCTGCGTCAACGCACCGCGTCGAAGGCCAGGCGCAGGGCGGCGGTGACGGCGCGGCCGCGGACGGCGTCGCGCGGGCCGTTGATCTCCAGGCGCTTGACGGCCTCGGCGCGGCCGGGGCCGCTGACGGCGACGAAGACCAGGCCCACGGGCTTTTCCTTGGTCCCCCCGTCCGGGCCGGCGACGCCGGTGATGGCCGCGCCCATGTCGGCGCCGATGGATTTTCGCGCGCCGCGCGCCATGGCGGCGGCGCATTCGGCGGAGACGGCGCCGAAGCGCGCCAGCAGCTTGGAAGGCACGCCCAGGCTCTTGGTCTTGACGGAGTTCGCGTAGGAAATCACGCCGCCCAGAAAATAAGCGGAAGAACCGGCGACGGCGGTCAGGCGTCCGCCCATCAGACCGCCGGTGCAGGACTCCGCGACCGCGAGGGTCAGTCCTTTCCGTTTCAAGCGCGCGCCCAGCGCGAATTCCAGGGTTTCGTCGCCCTCGCCATGCGCGAATTCCCCGACGGCGTCCAAAATTTCGCGGCGCAGACGTTCGCGCGCGGCGCGCGCGGCGGTTGCGGAGCGCGCGGTCAGCGCGGCGTGGAAGGAGACCTCGCCGCCGGAAGCCAAAATCGTGAAGCGCGCCTGCGGCCAGCGCGCGCGCACCGGGTCCAGGCGCTCGTCGGCGATGGACTCCGGCACGCCGGACAGGCGCACGGAGAACGCCGCGGCGTGAACGCCGCGCGCGTGGTCGCGCACCAGCGTGGGCAGGACCGCCTCGAACATGGGATACATCTCCGACGGCGGCCCGGGCAGGAGCAGCAAGGTGCGGCCCGCCGCGCGCAGACGCTGTCCGGGCGCGGACCCGTTCGAATTTTCCAGGACTTGAGCGCCGCCCACCACCATGGCCTGGCGCTTGTTCTGTTCCGGCACCTTCATGCGGTAGCGCGCGAAGCGTTTGAGAATCTCCCGCCACAACGCGGGCTTAAAGCTGAGCGTGCGTTTGAGCGCGCGCGCCGCGGCCTCGCGCGTCAGGTCGTCGAACGTGGGGCCCAAGCCGCCGCACACGATCACCGCGTCGGCCTTCGCCAGCGCGCGGCGCATCGCCGCGGCGATGGCCGCCACGTCGTCCAGCACCGACTCCTCGCCCAGCATCTCGAAGCCCGCGCGGCGCAGGCGCGTGGACAGCCAGGCTTGGTGCGTGTTGATCTGGCCGGCCAGAAGCTCGCTGCCCACGCAGACCAGCGCGGCCTTCGGCGGCCGCATCCTACTGATAGACGCCGGGCTTCGCCGCGGGCGCGGGCTCGCCGGCGTTGATGGGGCCGAAGCGCGCCTCGTATTTGGCGATGTTGTCTTGCAGCGCGGCCAAAAAGCGCTTGGCGTGCACGGGCGAGGTGATGATGCGCGAAAGCACCTTCGTCTTCGGCGTCTGCGGCTGCAGGAATAGGAAGTCGATGAGCAGTTCCGTCTCGCTGTGCGTGATCAGCGCCAGGTTCGTGTACGTCCCCCGCGCGACGGTCTCGTCGATCTCCACTTGCAGCGGCGGCGGATTCTGTTCCATGCGCGCGATCCTATCATTTCGCGCGGCCGCGTCTACAGCGTCGAGCAGTCGATGGCGAAGCGGTAGCGCACGTCGCTCTTGAGCATGCGCTCGTAGGCGGCGTTGATGTCCTTGGCGGCGATGACTTCCACGTCGGCCAGCACCTTCTTCTTCGCGCAGAAATCCAGCATCTCCTGGGTTTCCTTGATGCCGCCGATCAGCGAGCCTTCAATGGCGCGGCGTCCCATGATCAACGGGAAGGAGCCGATCGCGTGCGGTTGCGGAGAAGCGCCCACCATCACCAACGTTCCCCCCGTCGCCAGCAGGCCCAGCATCCCGGCCACGTCGTGCGGGCCGGAGACGGTGTCGATGATGAGGTCCATGGTTCCCGCCAACTGCGTCATGACCGCCGGGTCCTTGGTCAGCGCGAACGCGGCCGCGCCCAACTTCTTGGCGTCCGGCCGCTTGGACTGCGAACCGCTGAGCACCGTGACCTTCGCGCCCATCGCGGCGGCGATTTTCACCGCCATGTGGCCCAGTCCGCCCAGGCCCAGCACGCCCACGCGCGTGCCTTTCTTGACGCCGTGCCGCTTCAGCGGCGAGTAGGTGGTGATGCCCGCGCACAGCAGGGGTGCCACGCGCTCCAGCGGCAGCCCGGACTTGACCTTCAAGGCGAAGGCCTCGTTGACGACAATCTGGGAGGAATATCCGCCCTGCGTGACCGTCTTCTTGTCCTGCTCCGTGGAGTTATATGTAAAGGACGCGGGGCCGAAGCAATGCTGTTCCAGGCCCTTGCGGCAGTTCTCGCACTTGCGGCAGGAGTCCACCATGCAGCCCACGCCGGCCAGGTCGCCGACCTTCACCTTCTTGACCTTCTTGCCCACGCGCGCCACGCGGCCCACGATCTCATGGCCCGGCACGATTGGATAAGCGCCGGCGCCCCACTCGCCGCGCACGGTGTGGACGTCGGAGTGGCAGATGCCGCAGTAGGCGATGTCGATGACCACGTCCTTGGGTCCCGGCTCGCGGAGCGTCAAGGACATGGGAGCCAGCGGCGCGGTGGGCGAGGAGGCGGCGTAAGCGCGGGCGTCGGACATACATTTTCTCCGTGCGAAAAATAGATTGACCGTGCGATCAGTCAATCATACTCTTGCGCCGATCGTCAAATCTGGCGGCTGGGCCGTGTTGCCCGCGGGCGGCTCAGGCATTGGGTGCCTCCCATGTGCCCGAGGTTATGCAAATTTTTTAAAGTTTCAGCACTTGACTAATTCGCCCATGGGGTCTACAATTGCAACCGTGCTCATCCCGCGAAGAGTGCTCTGGTGGAAATATGACGGAGTAGTGGAGGCTTGATGGGGTCGTCTAAAGACAAAGCTCGCACCGATGAGCTTTGGAGTGCCGTGTCGAGCGATATTCTGCATCTCACTCTTCTGCCGACGGAAGCCTGTAATTTTCGTTGCGTGTATTGCTACGAGTCGTTTAAACTCGGGAAAATGCCGGATAAGGTCATCGCGGGAGTCAAGAACCATCTGAAGCGAAGAATAGCGGAGTTGAAGACACTGCAGATTTCTTGGTTTGGAGGTGAGCCGTTGCTCGCTCTTGATGTCATTGAAAACATCGGCGGGTACGTTCAGACTTTGTTGACGTCAACCCCGCTGGTCGCGTATCACTCAGATATCACGACGAATGCTTATTTCCTGGTTCCAGACATTTTCGACCGTCTATGCAAGCTCGGCGTACGTAAATTCCAAATCAGCTTTGACGGCGTCAAAACGGACCATGACCGAAGGCGCATACAAGCTAATGGCGGCCCAACGTTCGACAGAATTTGGGGCAATCTAGTGGAAATGCAGCACTCTCCCGTGAATTTTAGCGCGCTTGTTCGACTTCACCTCGACTCGGAGAACGTGGAAAATATTCCTCGATTCATCGAACAGTTTCGCGGCCAGTTCGGCGGCGACGCCCGATTCCGCCTTTTCATTCGCCCGATATCGAAATTGGGTGGCCCGAATGATACCACGTTGCCGGTTCTTGGCCCGTCCGAGGCCGTATCGGCATCGAATAGATTCGCGACGGACTGCGATAATGTCGGGATACCGAGCAAGACGTTGTCTCAAGGCGCCGATGTCCCGATTTGCTACGCGAGCAAACTTAACGCCTGGGTTATACGTTCAGATGGACGCATCAATAAATGCACGGTCGCCTTTGACAGCGCGACGAACGATGTCGGACACCTATCGCCCGACGGCTCGTTTGCCCTTAATCCCGATAGGCTTAAGCCGTGGATACGCGGTCTCGATTCAAAAGATGCCGGTGAATTGGGTTGCCCATTAGTGCAATTCCCAGCGTTCAATGAGTTCGTTGCAAAGGATGTGGCTAAAGCGACCTGATGGATCGGCTCCAACTCGGAGGAGGCAGCTATGCGAAATATAAGCCGGACTCATGTAATTTGTTTTGCGACGCTATGCGTGGTAGCGCTATATCCGATTTCAATCGGCACGGCGCAGCCGATAAATAGAAACGCGTCGGCTACGGATTCGATTCAATTCAACGACCCTGAGCATCCCCAATTTTTTCGCTACCAAGCTTACCTGACCCAGCATGGGAAGGCCGGGGAAACTCGAAGAAGTTGGGATGCTTTAACCACGTCAGAGCGTGCGCGGAAGGTGGCGGATGGCGAAGCTGTCTTAGAGAAACTCCATGCGGACCTTCTTTCAAAAGAGAAGCTTAGTGCCGATGAAGCAGAGCTGTTCCAGGCCGTTTGGGGCACGACTGCTACTACTGGGGACAACGCCCCCGCGCGTGAACTCGCAATTGCACGAGAAAATTCAGCGGCCGGGAAAGTGTCCGCCGTGTCCAAAGACCTTGGAAGCTTCCGGGAAACCGGAAGCTGGGGGCAGTTGTTTGACGGAGACAAAATGTCTCCAAAAACTGGAACTGCGGTCGGCGCTATAGGGGCGTCCGCCAATCGCGGAACAGAGGCATTCCAAGGTGGTGCTGGAAAAAATGGAACCGTGACGCCGCGCGTGGCGGGGGTCCCGCCGGTGGTGCCTGGCGCGGGTGAGCCCAGCAACGACAGCCCCATAAAGAAAACACTTCCATTGGCTGGCGGTGTTGTCCTGTTGGCCGGTGCGTATATTGGTTACAGGAAATGGCGAACGAATACCGGGAAACTGCCGGGGAACTCAGCCGAATTTCCGCGCATGGACGACGTGACGCTGGACGAGTTGGGTCGGCCCATCTTGCCTCCGGGGGTCCTCCCCCCCAATAAGGCGGACGCGCAGGAGCGCGTTGCCGAGGGAAACAGATACTGTGTTCCAAACTCGACATGCACCCCGACCAACTCGACCTGCACGCCTCCTTCACCGCAAGAACCCTGCGCTCCACCCAATTGGCCTTGCCTTGGCATCAGATGCTAACGATTCCAGCCAGTCTGTTCGCGTAGATTGCGACGAGGCATTACGCTGATGCGCGGCGTGCTAGCGAAGTCCTTTTTTCTTGCCGCGCTGTGCGTAATGGCGCGAACGTCGGCGTCGGCGCGTCCCCCGCGGGATTACTTGCTCTCGAAGCGGAATCTCCACGGGAGTTCTCCGGACACGTTGTCCCGGGCGGAGGCGCTTGATGATTTTTCGGCGTTCGAGGAATTGCTGCGAAACGCCTATGGAGGATACGATTACTTCCAATCCCACGGCACCGATTGGGATGAATTGTTCCGCAAATACCGAGCCGCGTTGAGCGGTAAAAACAGTTGGGACTTGGGACCTTACTTTCTTTTGTTGATGGATTTTTTCAAGGATGCCCGGATTTTGGACGGGCATTTCATTCTGGAAGGCTACTCGCAGTCTATCGCTTTGCGCGGAAGGCCGGGCATGAGGCATTGGTCGATGCGATTCGCCGATTATTACGCGAGGAAGGACGGCGGCCGTTATTATTTGGTCGCTCGCTCCCCGGCCCATGACCGCGGGCCGCGCGGCGAACTTCTGGCCATCGAAGGCCGCCCTCCGAAGGACTATCTATTCCCGACTTACGTGCCCGGCTTGCGCGGAGATGTTTTCCTCATCGGCTCTTTCGGCGAGAACCCGGCGCGCAGCCTGCGTTGCCGCCTTTCCGGCGAAAAAAACGAGCTGATCCTCGACCTGCACGACGAGAAGATGGGCTCGCATCAAAATGACGGGCGTCCTTTCGAATCTCGGACCATCGACGGAATTCCCGTGCTCTCTCTTCGCACCCTGCGGCTCGAACACGCCTCGGATATGGAGCGTTTCGTCGCGACGGCCGAAAAACTCCGGCGCGAGCCTTTCATTATTCTTGATTTGCGCGGCAATAACGGAGGCAACGACGGCTACGGCGTCCGCTGGCTCAGGGCGCTGACCAATGAAACGATCCATTACGGACTGGAAAAGGATGCGTTGCTGTCCCCCCTGGTCGGCGTCGGTGAGATCAACGCGAGAAATGACCGGCTCCAGTACGTCCAAGACGCGGAAGGCCGACGGCAGATCGAGGACTTGCTTGATTCGGCCGTCAAACGGCTGGAGAAGTCGGACGCCTCCGCCCAGCCAAGAAAATGGGAAACGCGAACTTTCGACTATCCCGGACAGGCGCGCCGGAAGTTCCCGGGGACGTTGATCGTGTTGTCCGACGGCGCGAACAGTTCGTCGGGCGAGAGCTTTGTTCGGATGGCGCGCAGCTTGTCGAGCACGGTGGTCTTGGGCGAGAATTCCGCGGGCGTCGAAACGTTCAGCCCGGTCAATATGTATCGTCTGCCCGACTCAGGCATTGAGATATCAATGGGTGGAGCGATCAATCAAATGGATGGGACAATTTTCGAGGGAAAGGGCATCTCCCCCGATCTTTGGATCGATGAAGCCGATATCTTGCCCGTCGCCGTCAGCTACGCCGAGACTATTCTCAAAAAGTCCTCGACGGATGCTCTCAGCCGCACGCCCCGTTAAAACGGCACGGGATAGCCGCCTCTCTGCCCAAGGTTCACGAGGGATATGTATCTCACAGCGGAACTCTTCCTGGACTTTCCCCTTCTATTACGCTAGAATCGACGATCCCATGAGGAACGGCGCGCTCCTGATCATATCGGCCCCGTCGGGCGCGGGCAAGACCACGATCTGCCGCAAGCTTCTGGCGCGCCGCAAGGATCTACGCTACTCGATTTCCTGCACCACGCGCGCGCCGCGTCCGGGAGAGAAGGACGGCAAGTCTTATTTTTTTCTGGGCCGCGAGGAGTTCAAGCGCCGCATCGCGCGCGGCGATTTTCTGGAGTGGGCCATCGTCCACGACGAATACTACGGCACGCCCAAGCGCTTCGTCGACGGCGAGACCAAGACCGGCCGCCACGTGGTGATGGCCATCGACGTGCAGGGCGCTATGTCCATTCGCCGCCGCTCGCCCGGGGCCATCTTGGTTTTCGTTCTGCCGCCGTCCTTGGGCGCGCTTAAGTCCCGGCTGGCGCGCCGCGGCGGCCAGGGCGCCGACGAGGTGGCCAAGCGCCTGGCCAACGCGCGCGGCGAGTTGGCGGCCGCCAAGAACTACGATTACGTGGTCGTCAACGACGACTTGGAAGAAGCCGTGAGCCAGATTTCGTGCATCCTGACGGCCGAGTCGCTGAAGACGTCTCGGCTCGATCCGTCGCATCTTGTCCCGGCGCTCGTCTAGAGCCCGAAAAGAGGAGAACCCGCATGTCGAAGAAAGAAGCCGTCGTGAAGGAAGCCCCCGCGTTCAAGACCACCGAGGAACTCATCCTCAACTTCGGCAAGGGCAAGTATTCCGCCATCCCCATGGCCGCGCTGTGGGCCAAGGAACTCAAGAAGCGCGAGGAAAACCGCCACCTGACGCCCGCCGAACTGCTGGACCTGGCCCTGCGCGCGGTGCTGGGCGGAGAGGTCGATTGGAAGGACCTGAAGAAGGTCGTCACCGCCGAGTCCGAGGCCAAGCCGGAGTAGAGTCGATGGCCAAGCCGGCCCGCCGCGTCGTCCTGGGGATCACCGGCAGCATCGCGGCGTTCAAAGCGCCGGCGCTGGTGCGCGCGCTGGTCAAGAAGGGCGCCGAGGTGCGCTGCGCGCTGACGCCCAACGGCGCGCACTTCGTCACGCCGCTGACGTTGGCGGCGCTGTCGAAAAATCCCGTCGCGCAGTCCCTGCACGACCCGGCGCTGTGGGAGATGGCGCATCTGTCTCTGGCGGATTGGGCGGACTTGGTTCTGATCGCGCCCGCGACGGCGGACTTCATGGCGCGGCTGGCGCAGGGGCGCGCGGAGGGCTTGCTCGACGCGCTGGTGCTGTCGACGAAGGCGCGCGTGGCGGTGTGCCCGGCCATGGACGCCGAGATGTGGGCGCACCGCGCGACTCAGGCCAACGTGAAGACTCTGGCGGGCTACGGCTATGAGCTGTGGGGCCCGGCGAAAGGCGAACTGGCCAGCGGCAAGATCGGCGTGGGGCGGATGCTGGAGCCCGACGAGATCGCGCGCCGCGCGTTGTCCGCGACGTGAGCCGTCGCGTGTCCCTGCGCGGCCGGACGGTGCTGATCACCTCCGGACCCACGCGCGAAAGCCTGGACCCGGTGCGCTTCCTGACCAATGCGTCGTCGGGCGCGATGGGCTTCGCGTTGGCGGCGGCGGCGCGCGATCTGGGCGCGCGCGTCTGCGTGGTCAGCGGCCCCGCGACCGCCGCCGCGCCGCGCGGCGTAGACGTGGTGCCGGTGGTCACGGCCCTGCAGATGCTGCGCGCGGTGCGCGCGCGCGCGCGCCGCGCCGACCTGGTGATCGCGGCCGCCGCCGTTTCCGATTGGCGCTTCACGCGCGTCTCGCGCCACAAGCTCAAGCGCCGCGCCGGCGCCCTGCGCTTGACCGTCGTTCCCAATCCCGATATCATCCGTGACGCCGCGTCGCGCCGCCGCCCGGGCCAGGTTTTCGTCGGCTTCGCCTTGGAGACGCGCCGCGCGGCGCAATACGCGCGCGCCAAGCTTGTGGCCAAGGGGCTGGACCTGGTGGTGGCCAACGGTCCGGAAAACCTGGCGTCGGGCCGGGCGCGCGCGACCTTGATCACGCGCCAAGCCGCGCGCGCCGTTCCCGAGGGAACGAAGGCGCGCGTCGCGCGCGCGATCGTCGCCGCGGCCGCGAGCATCCTTGAGCACGGAGAGTGACGCCTTGAAGGACCTGACCCGGGCGCTGAAGCGCCGCGTGGAGCTGTCGGACTCGTCCGATTGGACGGGCGCGCCCGTTCCCACTACCCCCCGCGCCGCCGCACCCGCGCCCGCAGCCGCGCCGCGCGCGACGGCACGCCCCGCGACCAACCCCGCTACCGCCGCGACGTCGTCTTCCGCGCGGCGCAAAGCGGAGGTGTTCGCCGAACTCTCCGAAAAGATCAAGACCTGCCGCGCCTGCCCGTTGGGGGCCGCGCGCATACAGGCCGTGCCCGGCGTGGGCAGTCACGACGCCCAAGTCATGTTCATCGGCGAGGGCCCCGGCTTCGACGAGGACCACAAGGGCGAGCCGTTTATCGGACGCTCGGGCAAACTGCTCGACAAGATCATGGAGTCGATCGGCCTGTCGCGGGAAAACGTCTACATCGCCAACATCGTCAAGTGTCATCCCATGGTCGATCCCAGCGATCCGGAAAAGCGCGGCAACGACCGGCCGCCGTCGCCCGAGGAGATCGAGGCCTGCCGCGGCTGGCTGGACACTCAGATCCGCACCATCGCCCCGCGCTTTCTCGTGACGTTGGGCGCGGTGCCTGCGCGCGTCCTGCTGGGCGACAGCACGCCGATCAGCAAGATCCGCGGCGTCTGGCGCGACTACGAGCCCGGCGCGGGTGCGGCAAAGGTGCGCCTTCTGCCCACCTTCCACCCCGCCGCGCTCCTGCGCAACCCGGACCTGAAGCGCGACGTTTGGGCCGACATGAAGAATTTGCGCGAGGAGATGTCCAAGTCATGAGCAAACCCGACCGTCGCGCCGGAAAATCCGAGTCCGACGTCCTGGATGCTTTGGGAGAGAAGATCGGAGATCAGATCAAGAAAGGGATGTCGAAGCTGGAAGAGATGATGTCCGATTCGAAGAAGGACGTCGAGGACGGCGACGACCAGGACGAGCGCTTCTTGGATTACGTGAGAGTCTTTCTTGACGACCGCAAGATCGGCTCGGTGGCGCCGTCAAGCAAGTATCTGATCGACCGCATGATCAAGTCGGCGGAGATCGCCGAGGCGAAGGTCGTCGTCGAGTACGGTCCGGCCCGCGGCGTGATCACGCGCCGCATCCTCAAGAAGATGCGGCCCGACGCGAAGCTGATCGCCGTCGAGTTCAACGAGCGCTTCTATGAAGATCTGTCCAAGCGCGTGAAGGACCCGCGCCTGATCCCGGTGCGCGGCGACGTGCGCGAGATCGACAAGATCCTGGCGGGCCTGGGTCTGGAGAAGGCGGACCGCATTTTCTCCGGCGTGCCGTTTGCCCTCTTCACCGGCCGCGAGCGCCACGAGATTCTGACCAAGACCTCCCACCTGCTGAACGACGGCGGCCGCTTCGTCGCCATCGGCTACACCACGCACCTGATTCCCATGCTCAAGGACTATTTCTCGAGCGTCGACATCCAGTTTGAGGTGCGCAACATTCCCCCGAGCTTCATTTTCACGGCGCTGAAGTAGCCCGTGCGCATGGCCGAGGTGGCGTTCCCGGTTCCCCTCCCCAAGGGATTTCATTACCGGGTGCCCGACGGCATGCGCGTGGCCGCCGGCGACCGCGTGCGAGCACCCTTCGGCCCTCGCACCGCGTCCGGCACGGTGCTGTCGGTCTTCGACGGCGAGCCGACGCGGCCGCTGAAGGCGTTGGAGCGCACCATCGACGCGGAGCCGACGCTGTCCGCGGAAGGCGTGGCCTGCGCGCGCTGGCTCTCGCGCCGCTTCGGCGCGCCGATCGGCGACGGCGTGAAGGCATTAATTCCGGCGTACGTGAAGTCGCTTTTCGAACCGGCGCCCGTTTATCCGGCGCCCAGTCGTCCCGCGACGGCGCCGGGCTTTGAGCTGACTCCGGGCCAGGCCGGCGCTCTGGAACGCCTGACCTCTTTGCTGGACGCGCGCGCCGCCGCGCGCGTGGTGCTGTTCGGCGTCCCCGCCTCCGGCAAGACCGAGGTTTATCTTCGTTTGATCCGCCGCGCGATCGCGGGCGGCGGCCAAGCGCTGTTCCTGCTTCCCGAGATCGCGCTCACGCGCCCGTTCTTCGACGAATTTTCCGCGGGCTTGGGCGTGCCGGTGGCGCTGTGGCACAGCGGGCTGACCACGCGCGAGCGCCGGCTGTCGTGGCTGGCCATACGGCGCGGGGACGTGAAGGTGATTGTCGGCGCGCGCTCGGCGTGCCTGCTGCCGTTTAAAGATCTGCGCCTGGCGGTGCTTGACGAGGAGCAGGATGAATCCTTCAAGCAGGACGGGCAGTCTCCGTTCTACCACGCGCGCGACGTGGCGCTTGAGCGCGCGCGCGCGTTCGGAGCGCTGGCGGTGCTGGGTTCGGCCACGCCGTCATTGGAAGCGTGGGACCTGGCGCGGCGCGGCGAGGCGGAACTGGTGGCCATGCCCGAGCGCGTCTCGCGCGTGGAGCGGCCGCGCGTGCGCGTGATCCCCCTGCCCGGCTTCGGCGAGGCGATTTCAGAAGAGCTGCTGTCCAAGATGCGCGAGCGGCTGGAGCGCGGCGAGCAGTCGATCCTGCTGGTCAACCGCCGCGGATTTTCCACCCTGACGATGTGCCGCAAGTGCCGCTGGATCGACCGCTGCGGCGACTGCGGCGTGGCCAAGATCAGCCACGTGGACGGCGAGGGAAAATTCACGCTCGTCTGCCACCACTGCGGCAAGACCTGGCCGCCGCCGCAAAAATGCGGCGCTTGCGGCGAGGCCGCGATCGCGGTCTCCGGCATCGGCACGCAGAAGGTGGCCGCCGAAGTGAAGCGGCGACTTCCCGGCGCGCGCGTCCTGCGCATGGACCGCGACACGGTGTCCAAGGAACAGCGCGCCGAGCAAAGCGTCTACGACCGCTTCCGCGCGCGCCAGGCCGACGTTCTGGTGGGCACCAAACTGGTGGCCAAATCTTTCCACTTTCCCGACGTCACCTTGGTCGGCGTGGTGGACGCCGACACCATGCTCCACATGCCCGACTTTCGTTCCTCGGAGCGCACCATGCAGATGCTCGCCCAGGTGGCCGGCCGCTCCGGCCGCGCCGATAAGCCCGGCGAGGTGCTGTTGCAGACTTTGTCTCCCGACCACGATGCCATCCAAGGTGCGGCCAGCGGCGACTACGCCGCTTGGGCAGACGCGGAGCTGGAAGCCCGCCGCGAACTGCGCTACCCGCCGTCCACGTCCTTGCTACGTGGCGTGCTGGCCGGCGCCGACGAGCCGCGCGTCGTCGCGGCCGCGCGCTCCTTGGCCGCCGCGATGGCGGAGGCTCTCGGCCTGGAAGCCGAGGTGGTGGGCCCCGCGCCGGCGCTCCTGCGCGAAGTGCGCGGAAAATTCCGCCACCACATTTTAATCAAGCTGGCCCCCGAACGCGTGGAGGCCGCCCTGGCCGCCGCGCGCGCCATCGCCCAGCCCTCCGGCGTGCGCCTTCAGCTGGACGTCGATCCCTACGACATGTTTTGACGCCGACGGCGTCGTGCCGGTCCGCGCGCTCGCGGCGGAACTAACGATAATCAGTGTCACCGGTGATAGTTCATCCGTGCGGAAATGAGCTTATTTTCTTGCTTGAAATGGATGGACGAGGGGCTCGCCGCTTTGTAACATGCACTCAGCGTGGACATTTCCGGCCAGGTCGCCGCGCTCAAGCGCGGCAGCGTGTCGCTCGTCAGCGAAGGGGAGCTTGCCAAGAAGCTCTCCTCTGGGCGGACGCTGCGCGTCAAGCTGGGTGTGGATCCCACCTCCGCCGACCTGCACCTGGGTCACTCCGTGGTGCTCACCAAGCTGCGGCGCTTTCAAGACCTAGGCCACACCGCGGTACTCATCATCGGCGATTTCACGGCGCAGGTGGGCGATCCGTCGGGCCGCGACACGACGCGGCCCACGCTCACCTCCGCCCAGGTGGCCGAAAACGCGAAGACCTATCAAGAGCAGGCGTTTAAGGTGCTCGATAAGTCCAAGACCGAACTGCGCTTCAACTCCGAGTGGCTGACGCCCATGATGCGCGAAGGACTGCTCGACATTCTCAAGCGCCACACGGTCCAGCAGGTGCTGGCGCGCGAGGATTTTAAAAAGCGCGTGGGGGAAAATTCGCCGCTGACCTTGCTCGAAATCCTGTACCCGATTCTGCAAGGTTACGACTCGGTGGCGGTCAAGGCGGATGTGGAGCTGGGCGGCAACGACCAACTGACGAATCTTTTGATGGGACGCAAGATGCAGGTCGACGTGGGGCAGGAGGCTCAGGTCGCGCTGACGGTTCCCCTCCTGGTGGGTCTGGACGGCGTCAAGAAGATGTCGAAGTCCTACGGCAACGCGATTTCGCTCAATGACGCGCCCAACGAGATGTTCGGCAAGGCGATGCGCGTGTCCGACGAGCTGATGCTCCAGTATTACGAACTCCTGACCGACGCGGACCTGGCGGCGGTCAAGTCCGAGCACCCGATGAAGGCCAAGAAGGCGCTGGCGCGCGAGCTGGTGGCGCGCTTCCATGACACCGCCCAGGCCGACGCGGCGCTGGCGTATTTCGAGAACACCTTCTCGAAGAAGGAACTGCCGAAGGACCTGCCCGTGGTGAAGGTTGCCGGCGGCCTCAAGCTGTCCGAGATCGCTTTTCAAACGGGCGCGGTGAAGTCCAAAGGCGAGGCCCAACGCCTGATCGTGCAAGGCGGCGTGAAGATCGACGGCGTCAAGGCGTCGGAAGTGCCGGCGCCGGCGCCCGCCAGCTTCGTTCTTCAAGTCGGCAAGCACCAGTTCTTCCGCGTCGAGTGGATCGCGTGAACCGAAGCGTCCCCCGGCCCCTCCCGGCCGCCGCGTTGAGCTCCGCCGCGCCGCCCGCGGAGCCGGCGACGCTCTCCGGCATACCGATCAAAGGCGAATACACACCCGAAGATATTGCCGGTCGCGACCTCCTGTCGGAGATCGGCCGGCCGGGCCAGTTTCCGTTCACGCGCGGCCTGAAGTCCGGCGGCTACCGCGTCAACCCCTGGACCATGCGCATGTTCGCGGGGCACAAGACCGCCAAGGACACCAACGAGCGCTTCAAGTATCTGCTCTCCCACGGCGAGACGGGCCTGTCGACCGCG
>JABEUV010000104.1 GCA_013044195.1 Elusimicrobiota bacterium
ACCCCGATCTCCTTCGGCGCGCGACCCGCCCTCATCAGCCCCGTCGTCTTCTCCCAGCATGAACGAATCTCCCCCAGGCTCATCGGCGGGAAATAGGTGTAATTCTGGAACGAACCGTCCATCGGGAAGTAATACTGATCCCAGGCGAAGGTCGACAGAAACTCATACAGCGGCCAGCGCCGGTCGAGCCTGTCCGTCATCAGCTGTCTCCGCGCGAATACGACAGGCAGGGCGCGCCGGACGACGCGAAGCCGGCCGCGCCGCGCGACGCAAGCGCCCGGCGCACGCTCGGACTGTAGAAGAAGCTCCGCGCGCGGGCCCGCAGGGCGGGTGTCGCCGCGGTCAGTTCGAGGCCGTCGTCGTCGAACCGTGCCAAACCTGCGCGCTCAAGCGCCCGGGCCGGGCGGCTCACGGCAGGCGCCGCGGTCATGTCCCGCGCGAAAGCCGCGCGAAAGCCGGCCGCGTCCGCGCGGCCGCCGGCGAACAAGCCGCGGACCACGTAGCCGCGCATCTCCTCGGCCATACTCGACGACATCCCCAGGAACGGAGGAATTGCGCCGTCGGCTACGGGCCGTCCGTCCAAGGGCGGATGCTGATACCAGAGGGAGCCGAAGGCGCGCGACATGGCGCTCCAGCCGACGCCGAGCAGCGACGACGTCGGACGCCAGCCCGACTCGTCGGCTCGGTAGCCCGCGGCCTCAAGCACCGGTCGCGTCGCCAGGACCGTCCGGGCGATGCGCTCGCGCGCCGGAGCGTCGAGCGCAGCACCCGAGCGCGCGAAGGCCGTCTGCGGCCTGGGGTCGAACCCGTAGACGAGAATCCGGCGCGGCCGCCGACGCAGAACCCAGCCCAGGTCGCGCACGAACGACGCCGACGTCTGGCCTTCGAGGCCGAAGAGAAGTGCCACGCCGACGTCCAGACCCGGGATCTGGAGAAGCAGGCGCAGCGCGCCATCCGCGCTCCGTTCGTCCTGGCCGCGACGCTCCCGCGCCAGCACCGCCGCGTCGAGACTGTCGACGCCGATGTCGACGCGGGTGACGCCGTTGTTGACCAGCGACCGCGCGACGGATTCATCGAGGGTCGCCGCCGACGTCTCGACGCAGAGTGAAGCGTCCGGGCGCAGAGCAAACGACGCTCGCACCTCCGCGAACAGGCGGTCGAGCCCCGCGGCGCCCAGGTCGGTCGGAGTACCGCCGTACAACTGGACCTGGGAGAATACGACGCCGCGCAAAACCGGAGCGAAGGTCCGCAGTTCCAGCAGCAGGGCGTCGAGACCGCGCCGCCGCTCCGCCGCGTCCGCGCCCGCGCGACGGTCGCAGTAGCAGTACGCGCACGGGGTTGGACAGAACGGCCAGTGGATATAGAGCCCGACGTCGCCCGGAACGCGGCCGGAGACGATCAGCCGCGCGGTCCGGCGCCAAGCGGCCAGCACCCCGGCGAGTGCTACGGGCTGGAAGTAGGTCCGGTTTTGGTAGTCGCCGTCGACGGGAGGATAGTCCTCGTCGCAGAGCGCCGCCGCCGACGCGCGCACGCCCGTGAGCGTCCGGGCGTCACCAAGCTCCGTGGGAACCATGGGATCCGTGGCTGCCATGGGACGCGTGCGACGCGTGGCTACCGTGAGAACCGTGGCTGCCGTGAGAACCGTGGCTGCCGTGGGACGCATGGCTACCGTGGCTGCCGTGAGAACCGTGAGAGGCATGGCTGGCGTGCGAGCTGTGGCTGGCGTGCGAACTGCTTGTGCCCGAGTTATGCAGCGCGTTGAAGTGCGTTTGCGCAAGCAGGTCCTCGGCGCGCATCACGGCGGCTCCGATGATCCCAAGAACGGCGGCCGCCTTCAGGACGTCTTCCTTCAGGATCTTCCCTTCCTCGCTGGTGAGAAAGCGCGAAAGATCACGTCGGATCCGAGAGCCGACGCCGTCCGCCTTCTTCTTGTCCGGCAATTTCTGTTCTTCGCTCACGCAAATCCCCCTTACGCGCGCCGGTACGACGCCTCGCCGACGACTCCCTCTCTCTGCTTGAGCCACGTTTTGAAAATGCGCGCGTTGCCCGAGTCCTGCAGGCGCTCGAAGAGAAAATCGAGCACGCCCATGTTGATGCGGCAATGGGTGTTCGTCGGCATGCGTCCCATGATGTCGCCCTGCTCTTTATAGCACTGCACGGGGCAGACGCCGCAGTACGGCTTATACGCGCAGCTTGAGCACGACGGCTGGTTGTCGAGGCAGGACGCGACGGCCAGCGCGCGCACGGTGGGATGCGCGACGCTTTCCTCGTAGGAACCCTCAGCGGCGCTTCCAATGCGGAACGTATCGTCGCCCATGCGCGCAAGCATGCGGCCCTCGTCGCAGGTGTAGACCGCGCCGTCCCAGTTGTAGGCCAGTTGGCCGACGCCTGCCCCGCACGGCGAGCGCAGATCAAGGAAGTTCGGGTCGCGGTCGGTCAGTATTTTGGCCAGGAACAGCCTCGCGGTCTGCTCGACGAACGGCCGGGCGCGAGGCCGCTTGCGGTTGAGTTCCAGAACCCTGTCCAGGGCGGCCCTGTAAAAAACGAGGAACTCCTCCGGCGTATAGCCGATCTTAGACCAGGACGCGGTCGCCGTTCCGTAGGGATTGAGCGGGCGCAGAAACAGGCTGCGCGCGCCAAGCTCGTCGTAGGAATCGACGATTTCGCGCGGTTTATCGAGGGAGTTGCGCGTCACCGTGAGTAGCGCGTCGATGCGAAACGCCCGGCGCTTCGTGCGCTTCTGTATCTCCCGATACCAGCGCGCCACACCCGCATGGCCGCCGCCGCCCGGTCGCGGGCGGTTGCGGTCGTGCAGTTGCGCCGGTCCGTCGAGCGACGTACAGAAGTTGACGCCGCGCTCGAGAAGCCAATCGAGCTTTTCGTCGTCCATCAGGCTCAGGTTCGTGACCAAGTTCAGCCAGAGACTGCGCCCCTCGCGGCGGTTGCGCTCCAGAGCCTCCTCGACGATCAAGCGCACGATCGGCCAATTCGCCAGAGGCTCCCCCCCCTGAAACTCGATGGTCAAGGCCTTGCTGGGACTGGCAAATATGCGATCGACGACCGTGCGCGCGGTCTCCTCGGTCATGTCGGTGGAGCGATCTTCCAGACGGACCGAACTGGCGTGGCAGTAAACGCAGCGATGGTCGCAGCGCAGGGTCACGACGACGACGTGGAGATTCGGGCCGTCCCACAAGTAGCGGTGACGCTCGGCCCAAGCCCGCGATAAAACGTCGAAGTCCATCCGGTCGCGAACGAACCCGTCGTCGCAGAGCGCTCTGTAGGCGGGATCGTCCGGGCCGATCTCTCCCGCGGCGAAGCGCCGAAAGTCCTCCTCGGACAAAAGCCGATGGCGTCCCAGGTCGTTGGTGACCAGGACCTTGCCCAAGATGCGCCGAAAGCGAAAAAAACCGACCTTGACCGGATCGAACGCCGGCGGAGCCTCGACGAGTTCGGGGCTCACGCCGCACCCTCCTTCTTGGCGTCGCCTTGAGCTTCGCCGGCGGGCCCGAATTTTTCCTCCCACGAGGAGGTCACTCCCAGGGGATCGTCGGCGCCGCTGCCGCTGTCGATCTCCTTAAGCAGGCGGTCGATCTCTCCTTCAAGCTCCGCATCCAGGGGCGCATGCGCCGCGGCGGAACCGGGCGCGCCGTCCGGACCCGTCGTGCACTCCTTGCACGGCTCCTCGGCCGACGCCACTTTCGCTGAGGCCGGCAAAGCCGAGACCAAGGCCTTGGTCACGATGAACTCGCGGATTTTCTGGTTGGCCTGCGAAACCTTGTGCCGGAGCGCCTGATGGAGCAGTTCGTTGCGCAGTTCCCCCGCGAGCGCCGCCCGCGCCGCCGCCGACGTCGCGGGCTTGAACGCCAGGACGACGCGCAGGCGCCCCTCTCCCGCCGTTTCGACGCGCGCGTACGCGCGGTCGGTGAACGCGTAGGCGGCGGCCTGAACCGCCTCCAACGGATAGAGGCGCTCCTCCAACTCCAACTCCGTTTCCGTCTTCACGCCGGTTTTAGTTTTGGCCATTGCCGCCCTCCGGCGCACTGCCGCCGCCGTCCGCCGGCGGCGCTTTTTTCGGCGCGTCGATCGGCGGCAGCCCCTTTTCGATGCGCTTGATATTCTCCCGGAGCGTCGCATCGCCGAACTGCATCGGCTGCCCCTTCTTGAAATGCCGCTTGGCCGCAGCCTCTTTGGCGCGCTTCTCGCGAAAGTACTCCGCGGCGATTTCGCGCCTTTTGCTCTCGAACTTAGACCATTTCGCCATCTTCGCACCGATGCTCGCGCAAAAGCCCCGAGTCAGGACCTGCGAGTAGTCGGCGCAAGACCCGGAGCACAGTCGCGAGGATTTGCAGACCGCGCGATCGCGCAACCCGGCGACGTAACCGGCCAAGGCGCGGCACTCCCCGGCGATATCTTTAGGAAGTCCCGAGCAATCCGCCGCTCCACCCTTCCAAAACGATTGTTCCTTTCGACAATCGTCGAGATCGACGGCCGCTCCCGACTTTGCCAGTTCGGAGCAAAACGCCTCCGGCCTGCCGGTCCGAGCTCCCGCAACATAGGCGGCGCAAACGCGGTCCAACGCTTGGGGCGACAAAGAACCAGCCTCCGGAGAACTGCGGCAGACTCCCGCCGCGTCGCCGCCGGCGATCACGGCCCGCGCCAACCGCGCCTCCCACGCCATCACCCCGCACGCCCGTCCACCGGAATGCTCGGGGGCGGCCCGAACGAGTGTCCGGCACGCCTGCGGCGCGCCGGCCAAATCGCGGCACGCGGCATACTCCTCGACGATCGACAACTCGTCGATCGTTGAAGAAACCACCTCATGCACAGCCTTCCGATCGGCGAAGAACGCCGCGAAGGCGAACCCGTCTCCGCGGCAGAACGCCGCAAGCCGCGTCTCCGCCGCCGTCGGCTTGTCCGGGGACACCATACTGTCCGCCGGCGTCGGAACGCTTGTGGTCGACGACTTGACCGCGGACGACGCCCCCTCCGCCGGCGCCGCGACCGCGGAAGGGGCCGACGACGCGGGCGCGACGGCAAAAAAAAGCGCGCACAAGAGAGCCTCGGATAAGACGATCGATTCGCGCAAGACAGGCACCTCCATCTTCATGTCGGGAGCGGCTCTCCGTCGTGTAAGCCTTTTCGGATCGTCATTTCCAACAGCAATAGTAAGTGGGGGCCGTCGTCGTGATATTCGATTGCTGGCCGGGCGGTCCCGGCGTTATGCTCATATCCGCCCCCGAAGACCACCACTGGTTGTCGACATACAG
>JABEUV010000105.1 GCA_013044195.1 Elusimicrobiota bacterium
CCGCGCGATAACGCGCGGAAGTGCCGCTTCCACACGCCGTTAGGAAGCGGCCGGGATCAGCGCCGCCACGCGTCGAACGAACTCCACGCCCGTCCATTCGTGACACGCCGGCCCCCCGTTCGTTTTGGTGGGCTGATAGCGGATGAGGCCCACTTACCAATTTGAGAAACGCCTCAAGTGAACGTGCCGTGGGCGGTTCATAAGGGTGCCACTTGGCGAAGGCATGCTCCGTCTTCCCAGGCTTGTCGTTCATCCGCGGGCGGATCTCGATGAGTTCCACGCTCTGCTTGTGGAAGCGGAAGCCGTAATCCAGCTTCGCGCGCATGGACACGGCTTGCGGCCGGCGCTTTTCGAGGAAGGCCCGAACGGTCTTTGAAACCTCAACGCGGTCGAGGATGGTCATTGCTTCGCGTTGATCGTTCGTTCTAATGCCGCGAGAACGTCGAATATGTGATCGAGCGGCGGGACGTCGCCGAAGATCATTTCCCGCATCTTGGCGTAGTCATCCGCCAGTTCTTTCCTGCGAGTCGCCGGCGGGACGAGGTTGAGGCTGCCCGGGACCGCCTTATCGTATTGCGCGGCGGCCGATCGGAAGAAGATCGACTTGTGACGCGCGACGCTCTTGAGCAATTCGAGATCGGCCAGGGCCTTCGCGCCGATGCCTTTCTCGTGAAGCTTCGCGAGGTCGAAGTAGTGGCGGGACTGCCGTTGCGGGAAATCTTTTCCTTCCGGCCAATAATAATAGGCGTGCAGGATCGTCGCCTTTTCCCAGAAGGTTCTCTGTGCGGCCAGAACCTTCACGCGGCAGGATGGTTCCGTGAACGGCTTGGGGATGATCTCCGCGGCATAAGGCGTGACCGTCCCGTCCTCGGCGGGCCATTGCTCTCCTCTCGCGCCGAATTCCAGGCGGACGGCGGGCCGCAGGTATCGAGCCGCGGGGTCGTCGTTTTCCGTGATTCCGACAGGATAGCGAAAGAGGATGGTCTGCAAGTCTGGATCGTCTGCCGCGAGCGCGATCTGCCAATTGCCTGTCGCCGGCGGGGAGCCGAGCGCCGCGGCGAACGCCTTTTCGAGACGCGGCATAAACTCATGGCTGATCATCTTCCGACATGCGGCCGAGAGCTCGTCCAGTTTCTTTCCCGTCTTCTTCCCGCTGCCGGCTTTTGCGGGATCGTTGTCGCCGCCGTATCCGAGGGCGCCGCGGTCGAACGTGAGATCCACGTCCTCCGAGAATCGATCGGTGACTTGATAGACCTTCGAGAGGCTTGTTCCTCCTTTGAAGATCAGCCCGGCGGACGGATTCTCCAACGCGAAAACGCGTTTGAGCGTCCAGCAGACCCAGAAATCTTTCTCGATCAGGGTCGGGAGTATGGTCCCGCGCTGAAGGGCGGCCGCGCGGAACAACTCGGCGCGGTCGTGAGCGGGAAGGCGGGCGATTTTATCCATGTCGCGCCTTCGGGACGCTTGCCGCCCCGCAGACTTTGCGGACCACATCGGCGATCCAATCGGTCACATACCGGGCGTCCTTCAGCAGTTGGCGACGCTTGCCGGCTGAAAGTGTTCGGCGCAGGCTGGCGATCATGTCCGCCCCCATGGCGTCCTTGCCCATATAGAGCAAGCCTTGAAAGACCAGGGCGCTCTCAGGATTGCCTAAGGGCAGGTCTTTGGGGGGGGCGTGCTTGAGGACCACCGCGACATTCCCCACGCGCACGGTTCGGGTCCTGCCGTCCGTCAGATAGACCGGCTTGGCCGGGACCTGGGTCGAGAGCCCGAGTCGGTTCGCCGCCACCGCTCCGGATGGGACGACTCGGCTGCCGGTTTGCCGGGCGAGCGTTCGGGCGACCTCATCTATATCGGGAGCCGATTCGATTCCCAGGGATTGGTTGAAGCGAGGAATGTAATAGAGTCCCCGGCCGAGCCTCTTGATGGTTCCGCGCTCGACCAGTCGCGATAAAACCTGGTCGACCGCCGCGCGGCTGCCGAGGTCAAGGAAGTCCTTGCTGGTGTGGACTTTCCCCGAGCCGAGCCGGCGCATGCGGATCAGCACCTTCGCCTGGACGGTATCCGTGATATTCATTGTCAGAAAAGTGTATACGTATTTCTGACAACAATCAAGGCCTTTTCAGCGCGGGGCGCTGTCGAATATAGCTCTGAGCGAGTTAAAAGAACGATCTGTTTTTATAACACTTCGGAGGCGCTCAGGCCGCCAAGTTCTTCCGTACGCGGGGGAAGCGTGCGTATTCCGGTCAAGCCGAGGGCCGTCTCGGTGTGAAGCCGAGGGGCTGTTCGGAGCAAGCCGAGGCCCATCGGAGCGCAGCGACGCTGAGCTATTCGTAGTGTAGTTGTTGTTCTCTCCCGAAAACAAATCCGCCGTCGAGCTTGTGGGCATGTGGGCAACGCGCCGTCGCGTTGTCCAAGCGATTGTGGGCGGGGTGGGCAGCCGAAGGCTGTCCACGCCGTCCACATGAGCGGCATGTCCACAAGCTTTCACGAGTCCTTATTCCTTGTCGTCCTGCGTCCGGACCGACGGGCCTCTGAGCGCGACCTTGTAGGCGTTGTGCACGAGGCGGTCGCAGATGGCGTCGGCGAGCGTGGGGTCGCCGATGGCCGAATGCCATTGCTTGACGGGGCACTGCGTGGCGATGATCGTGGACCCCGCCTGGTAGCGGTCCTCGACGATCTCGAGAAGGTCCTTGCGTTCGGCCGCCGACGGCGTCGTGAGCAAGAAGTCGTCGAGGATGAGGACCTGGACCTTGGCGAGCTTGCCCAGCGCCTTGAGGTGGGTCCCGTCGCCGCGCGAATTCTGGAGCGCGTCGAAAAGCCTCGGCACGCGGTGGTAGGCGACGGTGAGGCCGGCGCGGGCGGCGAGATTTCCCAGGGCGCAGGCGAGCCAGCTCTTGCCGATGCCGGTGGGACCCGTGAACAGGACGTTGCGATGCGCCTCGATCCAACCCGTCGAGCCCAACTCGCGCATGACGGGTTTGGGAAGGTCGCGCGGATGGCGGTAGTCGATGTCCTCGACGCAAGCGCTCGGGAAGCGCAGCTTCGCGTTCTTGAGGATTCGCTTGAGGCGTTGGTTTTCCCGATGAGTCTTCTCGTCGTGGACCAGAAGCCCGACAAACTCGGCGTGGTCGAGTTCGGCGTGGCTCGGATCGGCGAGGCGCTCAGGCAGGCTCTTGGCCATGCCGAACAGCTTGAGCGCGTTGAGGGTGCTGATCGTCGTTTCGTTGAGCATGTGCGGCCTCCTTGTCAGTGGTAATACTCCCCGCCGCGGATGTTCTCGTGGAAGGGTAGAGCGCTTTGATCGGCGGCGTCGTGGTTCTGGGCCTGAGCGTCGAGCCCGCGGGCCAGGATCGCGTTGACCGAGCGGTACGAGCAGGTCCCGAAGCGCACGGCGCGTCCGCAGGCCGCTTCCAGACGTTCGGCGCCGTAGTGCCGGCCGAGCCGCAGGATGCCCAGCACGGCGCGGTAGCCTTGCTCGGGGAAAGCTTTGGACGACAAGATCGTCTCGGCCAGCCGCGCCGTCGAGGGTCCAGTCTTGGCCGCCCAGTCGAGCATGCGCGACGGCGTCCACTCGGCGTAGCGGCGGTGCGCGGGCGGCATGTGCTCCGGCAACGTCGTGTGCTTGTACGGGACGCAGGACCGGACGTGCGCGGCCACTCGCTCGCCACGGTGGAACGCCTCTACCGTCGCTGCCGTCAGGCGCACGTCGAGCTGTTCGCGCAACAGCCGGAACGGGACGCTGTAGTAATGCCGATCGACCTCGACGTGGTAGTCGATGTTGACGCGGACCTTCTGCCATTCGGCGTACTGGTACGGCCGCTCGGGCAGGGACGCCGCGGCGGGGCGATCGACTTCATCGAACACTTGGCGGCGCGACTTCTTGAGCTTGCGCATCGCGCGCATGTTGAGCGCCTCCAGAAGCTCGCGGATGGCGGCGTTGAGTTCGGCCACGCTGAAGAAGGTCCGATGGCGCAGCACCGCCAAGATCCAGCGTTTGGAAACGAGCACGCCGTTCTCCACCTTGGCCTTGTAGCGCGGCTTGCGGACCATCGCGGGCAGCACCGCCGCGCCGTAGTGCGCGGCCAGCTCCGCGTACGTCGGGTTGATCTCGGGATCGTAGAAGCACGGCTTGCTCACCCCGCTCTTGAGGTTGTCGGGCACCAGCACGCGCGGCACGCAGCCGAAATACGCGAAGGCCCGCACGTGCGAAGCGATCCAGCTGGGCAGCTCCTGCGTGAGGCTGGCCTCGGCGTAGGTGTAGTTCGACGCGCCCCAGGCCGCGACGAAAAGCTGCGTCGGGATCAGCTCGCCCGTCGCGGGATCGACGATGGACAGTCCGTCGCCGTAGTCCACGAAAAGCTTCTCGCCGGCGCGGTGCTCCTGGCGCATCACGTAGTCCCGCTTGCCCAGCCATCGCCGGTAGTGCTCGCAGTATTGCGTGTACTGGTAGCCGTCGGGGTAGCGCTCTTTGTACTCGACCCAGAGCTGCGTCAGCGTCAGGTTGAATTTGCGGTGATCGCGAAGCTCATCGTGGATGCGCTGAAAATCCGGCGGCGGGATGTCCTGGTCGCGGCCGAGGGCCTGCGCCGGAAACAAACGCCGCTCGAGTTCCGCGTCGCCGAGCCCTTCTGGCAGCGGCCAGTTCAGCCCCGCGGCGGCGGCGCGTCGTAGGTACTCCAGGACCGTGCTGTGGGCGATGCCGCAGCTGCGGGCAATCTCGCCGTGAAGGCGGCCGGACTTCTTGAGTCGTAGAACGTCTTTGATCTTGCGCATGGGCAACCTCTCGTAGGCCATGAAACCCCCGTGTACGAATTGGGTTCATGAAACCGTGTTGCCCAGCGTCGCTGGAAGGGTCCCTCGGGTCAGCCGGTCAGGTCTTCAGGCCTGAACGCCACCCCTCGGCTTGGTCCGAGATACCCCTCGCCTTGCTCCGAGATGCCCCTCGGCTTGGTCCGAGACGCCCCTCGGCTTGCTCCGAGATCGCCCTCGGCTTGGTCCGAAAAACGCAGGAAGCGTAGGTTCCATCGACGAGCCCCGCAGTTTTGAGATCGAGAAACTCCTCGTTTGGATAGATAAAAGGAACATGAAAAATGCCGTCATGCCCTTTGTAGCCGGTCAGTAGCTGCTGCCGGCCTTCTGTTGGGAAGCAATTGACGTAGGGGATGAGGAAGGTCGAGTAGAGCGCTGAATCATTTGCCGTAGGTTGACCTAGACTGTTGCCGCCCCTTTCGGTTGGCGGTGCCTCAATATTCAACCATAGCCTCCAATTCGCGCCCCCTCACAGAACCGGA
>JABEUV010000106.1 GCA_013044195.1 Elusimicrobiota bacterium
CGCCGCGCCGTCCCAAACCACGCAGGCGCGCCCGAAACGCTCGCCGTCGCCGGCGATCCCCCCGGTCACGGCGACGCCCGGCGGCAGATTTTCCATCATCCCGCGCACCAGCTCGCTACCGTTGACCGCAGGTGGAGCCTCGGCCAAAACCAATACGTGCGTCAAACCTTGCGGTTTCAACGCGCGCGCCAGCCGCGCTCCGGCCGCGAAGCTGTCTGCGACCCCGACGATGTCCGTGCGCGCTCCGGCGACCTTCGTGTGCGCAAACGCGACCGCCGTCAACACCGCCGTTCCGTCGCGCACCTCGACGCCGAGGATTTCGCCCGCCGTCGAGCAGCCGAACAGGACGGCCCCGGAATAAAGACGGCGCGCCTCTTCCACCACACGCCCATTTTCGAGGACGTCTCGGTCGCCGAAGATCAAGACCAGGTGGGCGCGGCCGGCCAGCCGTCCCGGGGCCGCCGGCGTCCAGCCGCCGTTCGGAGTCCAGCGCGCCTGCTCGATCTCCATTCTCCAACCTCCTGAGGGCGGGTCTCGCCATCAGTGTAGCGGGTCCGCGCGCCGATTCAAGGCCCCGACGCTGAAATCCTCATGAAGAAACGGCGAAGATTTCGCGTGCCGCGGCGCGTCAGCGGGCCGCGCCGAGCGCGGCCAACGTGAGCAGCCAGCGCTCCTCGCGACGCAGATCGTCGAGCGAGTCGTAGAGATATTCGCTCGACGGCCGCCGCGCCAGCAGGGCGCGCGTGCCGCGTCCGCGCAGGGCGCGAGGCGCGCGCGCGGCCAACTCCGCCAGAAGCAAGGAGAAATTCACCTCCGCGCCGTAGGCCATCTTGTCGCCCAGGAGCGCGTAGTCGAAGCGAGCCGCCTCCACGCGCAGGACGCGCGCGGGACCCACGAAGAGAAGATCGACCAGCAGGACGCGGTCGCGCGTCTCGATGACGCGCTTTTTTTCGCCGCCGCCCATCGGCAAGGGAATGCCGGTGGCCAGTGACAGGCCCAGGCGCACGGCCTTGGCGCCCAGGTCGGCGCCCTCGGTCACGGTCTTGCGCTCCGAGGTGGCCAGCGCCGCGGCGCACACGACGGCCAGACGCGTCCAGATCAGCCGCTCCGGCGCCAGGTGCGCGGGGCCCGAGACGATGTCCAGGCCGTCGCCGGCCAGTTCCGCTTTGCCCAGCAAAGCGGCTTCCGTCGGCGCTTCCAGCAGGCTCTGCGGGACCGCGACGGAGTCCAGTCCCCCCGCCGTCAGCTCCGCGGCCAGATGTTCAGCCTCGACGGCGGGCAGGGCCTCCGCGACCACGCCCCAGTTCCTGCGCGCGGACGCGGCGAAGTCCAGCGCCGGGGCTTTCGCGCGCCGGGCCAGCGCCGCGGCCACGGCGGGGGAGGAAAATTTCTCCGGGCTGCGCAGGAGGACCGCGTGCGGCGGACGCTCCGTCTCGCTCACGGCGCGGTCGGGATCAACGCGTAGCCGCGCCCGGTCACGCTGACCAGCCACTGATCGGATTTCCAGCCCAGCTTGAGCCGCACGCGGCGCACATGCACCTCGACGGTCTTCAGCGCCCCCTCCGACGGCGGCTCCACGCCCCAGACCTCGCGGTAGATCGTCGCGCGGTCGCTGGGCGTGGGCGTACGTCCGGCCAGGAAGTAGAGAAGCTCGAACTCCTTGGGCGTCAGGTGCGAATGCTCCTTGCGCCCCAGGATGGCGACCTTGCGCGCGTAGTCGAGCGCCAGCCCCCCGACTTCCAACCGCGCCGGCAGGGGCTCGCGCGACTCGCCGGCGGTGCGGCGCAGGATCGCGCGGCAATAGGCCAGAAGGCGGTCGGACTTCACGGGCTTGGTCAGGTAGTCGTCGGCGCCCATGTCCAGGCACGCCACGTCCTGACCGTCCTTGTCGTTGCCGGTCAGGATCAGGATGGGCACGCGCGCGGTCTGCGCGTCCTGCTTCAAATACTGGCACACCTCGGTGCCCTTCATGCCCGGCATCACGATGTCGAGGATGACCAGGTCCGGCATCTGGCTCTGCGCGGCAAGAATGCCGGCTTTTCCCGAGGGCGCCTGCGAGACGGCGTAGCCCTCAGCGCTCAAAACGTCGGCGAGCGTGTTGCGAAACGCGGCGTTGTCTTCGATCAGCAGGACCTTCGAGGGCACGCCCCGATTTTATATAAATAGGGCATGGAGTCCAAGCTCTTCGCGGCGACGGTGCTGGCCGCCGCGGCCGGAGCGGCCGCGGGCTGGACTTGGGCGCTGCGGCGCGCGCGCGCCGCGGCCCCCGTGCCCGACGAGGACCGCCTGGCCTGGCTGCAGCGCCTGTCGACGATCGGCCAGATGATGTCCGGCGTGGTCCACGAGGTGCGCACGCCGCTGAACACGGTCATCCTCAATATCGAACTGGCCGAGAAGCAGGCCGCGCGCGGCGAGGACCCGCACGAGCGCCTGAGCGTGGCCGTGCGCGAGGCCGACCGCGCCGTGGAGATCCTGTCCGACATCTTGGATTTCGGCAAGCCTTCCCCGCTGGATCTGCAGCCCCTGGAACTGGGCCCCTTGCTGGCCGCGGCGCTGGAGCCGCTGGACTCGCGCTTCAACGAGCGTGGAGTGGCCACGAAGATCGACGCGCCCGCCGGGCTGCGCGTGCTGGCCAGCACGCGCCACTTCCATCAGGTGCTCACGATCCTTCTGCTCAACGCGCTGGACGCGCTTCCGTTCGGCGGACGGCTCGACATCGA
>JABEUV010000107.1 GCA_013044195.1 Elusimicrobiota bacterium
CGCGCGCGCGCGGTGCTGTCCTACGATCCGGCGGTGTGCGCGATCGGGCTGGAGGAGGACTGGTTCGCCTTCGAAAAGCACCTCTACGGCTGCCGCCTGTGGGACGGCAGTCTGCCGGCCGAGAGCCTGGAGACTGAACAGCGTCTGGCCGCTTATTTCCGGGGCGCGCCGCCCGAATCCTTCGATCGCCTGCGCGGCGCCACGTCCGAGGAGGCTGCGGCGGATTTCTCCGCGCTCCTGCGCGCGCATTTCCGCGACCCGGGCCTGAGCGTGCGCCTCAAGAAGGACATCCTCGATCTGGGTCAGTTCCAGTCCTTGCGCAAGGCGCCGGCTCCGGCCGCACCGCGCGGTCGCGCCGCGATGCGGGGGGCCGCGACCGAGGACCTGCTCGTGCTGCGCATCGCCCTCGACGAGGACCTCGAGGGGCCGCCTGCGTCGGAACTGCGCGCCGGAGACCTGGTCTCGGCGCGCATCGTCGACGGCCGCGACATTGCGCAGTATCTGGCGCGCCTGTTCGGCGGACTGACCGCGCAGGGCCCCGTGCCCATCGAGGCGCCCGTCGAAGCGATCGAGGCCGTCGCGGGCGGCGTGCTGATCCGCGCGCGCTTCGCCGTCGGCGTGGCGGGCGACGCGGTCGTGCCGGCCGAGCGCCGCCTGCGCGCCGCGCGCGGTGCGCAAGGCCGCGGCGACGGTTCCTGGTGGCGTCGTTTTTTTAAATAGGGAGGGTCAGTCCTTTCCATCTTTCCATTTCAAATGGAAAGATGGAAAGGACTGACCCTCAAGGAGAGACTATGCCGGCATTGGTGGTGGTCGGGGCGCAGTGGGGCGACGAAGGCAAGGGGAAGATCGTGCATTTCCTCGGCGAGGGGGCGGATTGGGTGGTCCGCTACCAGGGCGGCGACAACGCGGGGCACACCGTCGTTTTCGACGGGCAGAAGTACGCTCTGCATCTGATCCCGTCGGGCATTCTTCAGCCCGGGGTCAAGAACGTGATCGGCGACGGCGTCGTGGTCAATCCGCGCGCGTTCGTCGAGGAGATCAAGATGCTGGAAGGCCGTGGCATCAAGGTCAAGGGGCGATTGTTCCTGAGCCTGGCGGCGCACGTGATTCTGCCTTATCACGTCTACCTCGACACGCTGCGCGAGGAGGGCGGGCGCGGGATCGGCACCACGAAGAAAGGCATCGGTCCGTGCTACGAGGACAAGGTCGCGCGCATCGGCGTGCGCGTGGCGGACTACTTGGACGCGGAGGCCTTCCGCAAGCTGGTGCGCCGCAATCTAAAGGTGCGTGCGGCGGAACTGGCGAAGGTCAAGCCGCTGAAGGCGATCGAAGAGGAAGTGTTCGACGGCTACGAGGCACGGCGCAAGTTTCTGGCCTCCTTCGCCGCCGACACCGGCCTTCTGTTGGACGCCGCGCGCCGCAAAGGCGCGAAGATGCTGTTGGAGAGCGCCCAGGGCTCCATGCTGGACCTCGACCACGGTACCTACCCGTTCGTGACCTCGTCCAACCCGATCGCGGGCGGCGCCTGCGTGGGCGCCGGCATCGGTCCGACGGCGATCACTGCGGTCAACGGCGTGACCAAGGCCTACACCACGCGCGTCGGCCTGGGCCCGTTTCCCACGGAGCTGGACGGCCATATCGCGCACTACATCCGCGAGGTGGGCAAGGAATACGGCACCACCACCGGCCGTCCGCGCCGCATCGGCTGGCTGGACGTGCCGCAGCTGCGCGCCGCCATCCGCATGAACGGCCTGACCTCGCTGACGATGACCAAGCTCGACACGCTCTCGGGCGTGCACCCGATCAAGGTCTGCGTCGGTTACAAGCTGGGTGGCAAAAAAGTTTCCGAGTTCCCGGTCTCGCGCCGCGCTCAGCTGGAGGTGGAACCGGTCTATGAAAGCTACCCGGGCTTCTCCGGAGACCTGAGCGGCGCGCGGAAGTTTTCTGATCTTCCCCGCGGCGCGCGCGAGTACGTGCTCGCCGTGGAGGCGCGCCTGGGCGTGCCGATCCTGATCGTCTCCGTCGGCCAGAGCCGGGAACAGACGATCGTGCGCGACGCGGCCGGATTGTGGATGCGTCAAGACCCTAGGTCTTGACAAATCGCGGGCTCCTGTTATACTCCACTTGTCGGTCAGGCCCGGAGTCCAAGGAGGGGAGCCCGGGCGGTCCGGCGGACGCGCAAGAAGATTCGCCCGGCCTCAACTCGCCATCCTCGGGACAGAGGGGTAGGATGGTTGGTGGGGCCGGGCCTTTTTCGTTCGGACGGGTCGGACGGGTCGGACGGGTCTTGTGCCGCTCCTAGACGAAAGCTAGAATTCGTCGGTGATCGGCAAGAACTGGTTCCCTAAGCTTTTTTCCGTTGTTTACGCGGTCCTGCTCCTGGGACTGTACATGCCTCAACTGTTCGGCCTGTCAGGAGACAGTTTCGCGGGCGTTCAGGGCCTGTGGAGCGACTTCTTGTTCCAGAGCCAGAGCGAATCCCTGAAGCCGGGCGATCCTCGGCTGATTCTTTTGGCCGTAGACGAGGAAACGGGGAAAAAATACGGATTTCCTTTGCCCCGGGCGGCCTATGCCAGGGCGTTGGGCCAAATGAAGTCTCTCGGCGTCGACACGGTGATCTTTGACGTGCTGTTCTTCGAGCCGCGATCCGGAGACGCGGAACTGGCCGCGGCGACCCGAAGCTTCGGTCGTGTCGTGCACCTGTTCACCTTCCCGGACTTTTTTGCCGAAGGCAGTCCAAGTCTGCCGGTCCCTCCTCTTTTGAAGGCGGGCCGCTATTTCGGCTCGCCGAACATCGAGTATATGCGCGCCAGAGACGGCCATGTGCGCATTTACCAGCTTTTCCGGCCGGGGGTGCGTGATCCCATCGGCGGCGGCGACGAGGCTCCGTCGGTGGCGGCTGCCGCGCTGGCCGCTTACCAGGGCAAGACCCTGGATGAAGTGCGTGCGCGTTATGGGGATAAACAGCGGGTCTTCAACCTGCGCCGCCCGGTGGATTGGGCTCGGCACGAGGCCGGCTCGGACCGTTCCGCGCCGCCGATCCGTACGCCCTATCGGCGCATCTCGTTTCGCGATCTCATGGACGGAGCCTTGTCGCCCGGACAGCGCCAGGCACTTAAAGGGTCGATCGTCATCGTCGGCTCCACGGCTCTCGGCTACTACGACAAGTTTCCCAACGCCTTCAGCGACGACTCTCCCGGCGCCGAGCTTCACCTCAACGCCATAGACAACAGCCTTAACGGCGACGCGATGAGCTCGCCCTATCGGGCGTGGACGTTGCTGGGCATCCTTGCGGCGATTCTGCTGACGTATGGACTGCAGAAACTGCCGGCCTCGACCGGGGCGGTTTTGGCCGCGGCGTCTTTTTTGGGTTGGATCTGTTTCACGCTATGGATGTTTCATCGTCGGGTGATCCTCGAGTTCGTGCCGCCCGCGTTCGCTTTCATCTCGTCCTACCTTGTGCTCGTCGTGCGTCGTGCGTGGATCGACGGCGACGAAAAACGGCAGATCAAGAGACTGTTCGGCCAGTTCGTCGCGCCGGAGATCGTCGCGGACCTGGCGGCGGACCCGGCCAAGGTCAAGCTCGGCGGCGAGAAGCGCGAGCTGACGATCTTCTTTCTCGACATCGCGCACTTCACGGCCATCTCGGAGAAGATGGAGCCGGAGGAGTTGATTCAATTCTTGAACCGCTACCTGTCGGCGCTCAGCGACGTGGTGCTGGAGCGTCGCGGCACCATCGATAAATACATCGGCGACTGCATCATGGCGTTCTGGAACGCGCCGCTGGAGAACAAGGACCACCGTGCCGACGCCATCCTCGCGGCGCTCGAATGCCAGCGCATGATCGGCGAGCTCAACAAAACCAGCAAGGGCCTGCCCGAGATCCCGGCCGCGCGCATCGGCATCAACTCGGGGCCGGCGACCGTCGGGTTGACCGGTACGCAGAAAAAGCTCCAGTACACCGTCATCGGCGACGAGGTCAACCTGGCCTCGCGGCTGGAAGGAGCCAACAAGTTCTTCGGCTCGAAGATCATGGTCAGCGAGGCGACGTATGCGGGCGCTCGCGACCGCGTGGCGGCGCGCTTCCTGGGCCGCGCGCGCGTGGTCGGCAAGGAGACCCCGATCGTCGTCTACGAGCCGCTGGGCGAGAAGGGCCGCCTGTCCGCGGAGTGGACGAAGGCCTTGCCGCTGTACGAAAAGGGCTTAGCCGCGTTCGAGGCGCGCCGCTACGACGACGCATTGAAGACATTCGAGGAGGTTCTCAAAATCATCCCGCAGGACGGCCCCGCCGCCCTCTACCGCAGTCTCAGTCGCGACTACGCCGCACTCCCGCCCGACGCGTCCTGGGACGGCGTCTTCAACCTGACGGCCAAATAGCATGGAGATATTCTGGCGCCTGATGCTCGGCCACTTGCTCGCCGACTTCACGTTCCAGACCGACTTCATCAATCGCTGGAAGCGCGAGAGCTTCAAAGGCCTCCTCGTCCACTGCCTGATGCACCCGGCGTTCTACATCGCGCTGTGCTGGCCTTTCTTGGGCGCCACCTGGGTCGATTTTCCCATGCTGGCCCTGCGGCTCAACGGCTGGGCCTGCGTCGCCGTCGTGTTCTTCACGCACCTGCTGGAGGATTGGTGGCGCATCTTCGCCATCGAGCGCTACCGGATGCCGGACAACACGGCTTTTTTCCTGTGGGATCAGGCGATTCACTACTCGGTACTCATCGCCGTGGCGCCTATGGCGGCGGCCTCGGCCGACGTGGCGGGCTTCGTGCCGGAGAAATGGCCCGTGCTGGGCTGTCTGTTCATCCTCGCCACGCACGCCTGCACGGTGATGGTCTATTTCGTGGAGAAGGACGCGCGCGGCGTGGAGTTCCCGGGCTTCGACGAGAAGTACCTGGCCATGGCGGAGAGGCTGGTGCTGGCGTTGTGCCTGCTCCTGCCCAGCGCGGCCGGCGCGGCGCTCTTGGCGACGGGCTGGTTTGCGGTGATGGCCTTCCTGCGTCGCGCCCGTCTTTTCGAGCTGACCGCGGTCTCGTTTTACGGCGGGGCCGTGATCGCCGCCTTTTGCGGGCTGGCGGCCCGTGTCGTTTACTACAGTTGACGGAGGAGATGATATGAACGACATTCTGATTCTGTCCGCGGCGCGGACCCCCATCGGTTCCCTCAACGGGGTCCTCGCCAATTCGACGGCGCCTCAGCTCGCCGCGAAGGCCGCATCCGCCGCGCTGGAACGCGCGGGCGTCAAGCCCGAGGAGCTGGGCGAGGTCGTGCTGGGCTGCGTGATCCCGGCCGGCGTGGGCCAGGCGCCCGCGCGCCAGGCCGCGATCGCGGCGGGCATTCCCGTGTCGGTGGGGGCCACCACGGTCAACAAGGTCTGCGGCTCCGGCATGAAGGCGGTCATGATGGCGTCCCAGTCCATCGCGCTGGGCGAGGAAGACTACGCTTTGGCCGGCGGCATGGAGTCCATGTCCAAGGCACCCTATCTGCTGGATAAGGCGCGTTCCGGCTACCGCTACGGCGACGCCAAGCTGTTGGACGCGATCCTGCGCGACGGCTTGATCAATCCTTACGACGGCGCGCACATGGGCGACTGCGGCGAGCTGTGCGCCAAGGAGCACCAGATCACGCGCGCCATGCAGGACGAGTGGGCGGTCGCGTCCTATCAGCGCGCGCTCGACGCTCAGGCCAAGGGAATCTTCAAAGACGAGATCGTGGCGGTCGACGGCGTGGAGCTGGACGAGGAGCCCGGCCGCGCGAAGCTGGACAAGATCGCCAAACTGCGGCCCGCGTTCCAAAAAGAGGGTACCATCACCGCGGCCAACGCCTCCAAGCTCAACGACGGCGCGGCGGCGCTGGTGCTGGCGTCGGCCAAAGGGGCCGCGGGCCGCACTCCGCTCGGCCGCATCGCGGGCTGGGCGACGCACTCCCAGGCGCCGGAGTGGTTTACGACCGCGCCGTCGGGTGCTGTCGACAAGCTCTTAAAGAAGGTCGGCTGGACGAAAGACTCGGTTGATTTGTTCGAAATAAACGAAGCGTTCGCCGTCGTCACTTTGGCCGTGGCGAAACTCTCTTCCTTGCCCCACGAGAAAATCAACGTGTACGGCGGCGCGGTGGCGCTGGGCCACCCGCTGGGCGCCTCGGGCGCGCGCATTCTGGTGACCTTGCTCAACGCGCTGAAGGTGCGCGGGGCCAAGCGCGGCGTGGCGGGCATCTGTCTGGGCGGCGGCGAGGCGGTGGCCGTGGCGGTCGAACGTGTTTAGGCTGGGCGCCGCACCGCGGCTGGAGGATTTTGCCGCGGTGGCGGAGGGACGCGGGCGCGCGTCCTTGGGCGCGCCGGCGCTGGCGCGCGTGGCCGCGTCGCGCCGGGCGCTGGAGCGCGTGGTGGCCGCGGGTCGTCCGGTTTACGGCGTCAACACCGGCTTCGGGGAGCTGGCGTCCGTGCGCATCTCCTCGGAGCGTTTGGCGGCGCTGCAGCGCAATTTGGTTCTCTCGCACGCCTGCGGCGTGGGCGAGGCGCTCACCGAGGCGGAGGCGCGCGGCATCCTGTTTCTGCGCCTCAATGAATTGTGCCGCGGATTTTCCGGCGTGCGTCCCGCGCTGGTGCGCCACTTGGCGCGCATGCTGGACGGCGGCGTGGCTCCGCTGATTCCCAGCCGCGGCTCCGTGGGCGCCAGCGGCGATCTGGCCCCGCAGGCGCACCTGGCGCTGGCGGTCATCGGCGAAGGCCAGGCGCTGTTCTTCGGGCGCAAAGTGGCGTCGCGTAAGGCGTTGGCCGCGGTCGGCCTCAAGCCGTTGGCGCTGGCCGAGAAAGAGGGCCTGGCGCTTCTCAACGGCACGCAGGCCATGCAGTCGGTCGGCGCGCTGGCTTTGCGCGACGCGGACCGCGTCTGGCGCGCCGCGCATCTGGCCTGCGCGGCCAGCCTGGACGCGCTCACCGGCACGCCCGACGCCTACGATGAGGCCATCCACCTCTTGAAGCCGCACCCGGGACAACTGCAGTCCGCGCGCCTCTTGCGCCGCCTGTGCGCGGGCTCGGCCATCCGGCGCTCGCACGTGAAAGGCGACCCGCGCGTGCAGGATTCCTATTCCCTGCGCTGCGCGCCGCAGGTGCACGGCGCGGTGCGCGACCGTCTGGACGACGCGCGGCGAACGGTGGAAATCGAGATGCGCTCGGTCACCGACAACCCGCTGGTCGCAGGCGGGCGCGTGATCAGCGGCGGCAACTTCCACGGCCAGGCGCTGTCGTTCGCCTTCGACGGCGCGGCCGGCGCGATGACGGCGCTGTCGGGCATTTCGGAGCGGCGCTCCTTCTCTGTTTCGTCCGGCGCGGCGCCGCGGCTGATGCCTTTTTTGGCGCGCGATCCGGGCGTGGAATCCGGCTGGATGATCCCGCAATATGTTGCCGCGGCGCTGGTCTCGGAGAACAAGACCTTGGCGCACCCGGCCTCGGCGGACTCCATACCGACCTCGGCCAATAAAGAAGACTTCGTCAGTATGGGCATGTGGTCGGCGCTGAAGTTTAAGCAGGTGGTTTGGAACGCGGCACAGGTGGTGGCCGTCGAACTGCTGTGCGCCGCACAGGCCGTCGAGTTTCACCGGCCGCTGAAGTCCGGCGCTTTAGTGGAAAAGGGTCTGGCGGTCCTGCGCGCGTCGGTGAAGGCCAGCCGCGGCGACGAGATACTGTCCGGCAAGCTGGAAGCGGCACGCGAAATGGTGCTGGCGGGCGCTTTCGACGATATTTTTTCCTAGGAGACTTTCGATGAGGACCATTCGGGCGCCGCGCGGTCGACGGCTCAGCTGCAAAGGCTGGCAGCAGGAGGCCGCCCTGCGCATGCTGATGAACAACCTGGACGCCGAGGTGGCGGAGCGGCCGCAGGACCTGGTCGTCTACGGCGGCCGGGGCAAGGCCGCGCGCAACTGGGCCTGCTACGACGCGATCGTGAAATCCTTGCGCTCGCTCGGCGACGAGGAGACGTTGTTGGTCCAATCCGGCAAGCCCGTCGGCGTGGTGCGCACGCACGAGCAAGCGCCGCGCGTGCTGATCGCCAACTCGAACCTGGTCGGCAAATGGGCCACCTGGGAGCATTTCGACGAGCTGGACAAGAAAGGCCTGATGATGTTCGGCCAGATGACCGCGGGATCGTGGATCTACATCGGGACCCAGGGCATCCTGCAAGGCACCTACGAGACCTTCGCCGCCGCGGCCAGACGTCATTTCGGCGGCAACCTTTCCGGCCGTTTGGTCGTTTCCGCGGGCCTGGGCGGCATGGGCGGCGCCCAGCCTCTGGCCGCGACCATGAACGGCGCCGCGTTTCTCGGCATCGAGGTCGATCCCAGCCGTCTGCGTTTCCGCCTGAAGACGCGCTACATCGACTGCATCGAAGAAGATTTGGACAAGGCGCTGGAGCGCGTGGCCCGCGCCCAAGAGAAGGGCGAGGCGATTTCGGTCGGTCTTCTGGGCAACGCCGCGGAGATCATCCCCGAGTTGGCAAAACGTCGCGTGCGTGTCGACATTCTGACCGACCAAACCTCCGCGCATGACCCGCTCTACGGCTATATCCCGAAGGGCCTCACCTTGGCGCAGGCCGCCGCGCTGAGAAAAAAAGATCCGAAGTCCTACATGAAGCGCTCCATCGACTCCATGGGTCTTCACGTCCAAGGCATGCTCGCCCTCCAGAAGCAGGGCGCGGTGACGTTCGATTACGGCAACAACATCCGCGCGCGCGCCGTGGAGGCGGGCGTCAAGAACGCCTTCGACATCCGCGGCTTCGTGCCGGAATACATCCGCCCGCTGTTCTGCGAGGGCCAGGGGCCGTTTCGCTGGGCCGCGCTGTCGGGCGATCCCGAGGACATCCGCGTCACCGACCGCGAGGTGCTGGCCGCGTTTCCGAAGAAGGAATCCCTGCGCCGCTGGATCGAGCTGGCCGGCCGCCGCGTCGCGTTCCAAGGCCTGCCCGCGCGCATCTGCTGGCTGGGCTACGGAGAGCGCGCGGAGATGGGCCGGCGCTTCAACTGGTTGGTGCGCAAGGGCAAGGTCGGCGCACCCTTGGTCATCGGCCGCGACCATCTGGACTGCGGCTCGGTGGCCAGCCCCAACCGCGAGACCGAGGCCATGCGCGACGGCTCCGACGCGGTGGCCGACTGGCCCATCCTCAACGCGCTGGTCAACACCGCTTCGGGTGCTTCCTGGGTCAGCTTCCACCACGGCGGCGGCGTGGGCATGGGCTACTCCCTGCACGCGGGCCAGGTCACCGTCGCCGACGGGACCAAGGCCATGGACGAGCGCCTGACGCGCGTGCTGACCAACGATCCCGGCATGGGCGTCCTGCGTCACGTGGACGCGGGCTACCCGGAGGCGAAGGCCTTCGCGCGGCGGCATCCTTCAATCAAAATCCCGATGGCGAGGTAAGACATGGCCAGCGACTATTCCTTCGACGCCGTCTCCGACGTGGACTTGAACCTGGTCTTCGAGGTGGTGGCGGTCGCCATGAAGGAGATCACCAATCGCTTCGACCTGAAAAGCGCCAACGCCTCCATTGAGCTGGACGCAAAAGCCAAGAAGCTGACGGTGCGCGCGGCCGACGAGTTCAAGGTCGAGCAGGTCTACGACGTCCTGCTCACGCGCCTGGCCAAGCGCGGGCTGTCCATCCGCAATTTTAAAAAGGGCAAGGTCGAGGCGGCGCTGGGGCAGACGGCGCGCCTGGAGGTGGTCGTCGAGTCCGGCATCCCCACCGACAAGGCCAAGAAAATCCAGCAGGCGCTCAAGGACGCCAAGCTCAAGGTCAACGCGCAGATTCAGGACGCCCAACTGCGCGTGTCGAGCAAGTCCAAAGACGAGCTCCAAGCCGCGATGACCACCCTGCGCGCGGGCGCCTCCGGCTGGGAGTTGGACCTGCAGTTCAAGAACTTCCGTTGAGCCGCGCGCGCGTCAGCGCGAAGTTTTGGCGACGACCTTGATGCGAACCGTGAATGTCTTTGCCGGAGCCACTTTCTCCCAGGATCGCCGGTAGACGAACACCGCCTTGGTCCGTCCCGGCTTGACGCCTTTGATCGGCACGACGCAGACACCGCCGGCGCCGATCAGTCCCGAGTCGTCCTTCTGAAATTTTTCGGGCCCGGCAGGGGCCGCGATCCGGCGGTTTACACTTTTAAGCCGCCATTCGTAGCCCGTCGCCGGACGGCACGGTAAGCGAACGCGGAAAATTTCACCCACC
>JABEUV010000108.1 GCA_013044195.1 Elusimicrobiota bacterium
CATCGTCTGGCGCAAAGACCGCTTAGCTGTGCTGGACCAGCGCCTTCTGCCGCGGCGCGTCGTCTACGTCTCCTGCCGCAGCGCGCGCGACGTCGCGCGAGCGACCGCGGACATGGTTCTGCGCGGCGCGCCGCTGATCGGTTGTGCGGCCGCCTACGGCATGGCCCTGGCCGCCCGCCGCGGACGCCTGCGCGACGTCCTGCGGGCCGAGCCCGTCCTGCGCCGTGCGCGTCCGACCGCGGTGAACCTGATGCACGCGCTCGATTTCATGCTGGACGTCGCGCGTTCCGGGCCGGAGAGGACTTTGTCCGCGCGCATGAACGAAGCCGCCGAGCGCTACCGCCGCGACGACGTGGAGGCCAACGCGCGCATGGCGGAACTCGGCGCGGCCCTGCTCAAGCCCGGCTCGCGCGTGATCACGCACTGCAACGCGGGCGCGCTGGCCACCGCGGGTATCGGCACTGCGGTGGGAATGATCCGCGCGGGCTTCCTGTCCGGCAAGATCGCTCATGTCTACCCCTGCGAGACGCGGCCCTACCTCCAAGGCAGCCGCCTGACGCTGTGGGAACTCATGAAGGCCGGCATTCCCGCCACTTTGATCACCGACAACATGGCCGCGCACCTGATGAAGACGGAGCGCATCGACGCCGTGATCGTGGGCTCCGATCGCATCGCGGCCAACGCCGACGTCTGCAACAAGATCGGCACCTACGGCCTGGCCATACTCGCCCGCCACCACGGCATCCCGTTCTACGTCGTCGCCCCCAGCTCCACCGTGGACCTGCGCACGCCCTCCGGCGACCGCATCCCCATTGAAGAGCGCTCCACGCGCGAGGTCGTCGAGGTCTTTGGGACTCCGATCGCCCCGAAGGGCGCGCGCGCGCGCCACTTCGCCTTCGACGTGACGCCGCACGCGCTCGTCACCGCGATCGTCACCGAGCGCGGCGTCGTCTCCCCTGCGGACGCAGCGGCCCTGAAAAAGATAATCTCTACGCGATGAACATCCGATTGGACGACCTCATTGCCGCGCCCCGCCGCGAAAAGCTGACGAAGATCCTGGCGACACTTGGCCCCGTGTCGGCGAAGCCCGAGATGATGCTGGACCTGATCGCTTCCGGCGTGGACGCCTTCCGCCTGAACTGCTCGCACGCGTCGATGGACGACCTGCGTCGCAGCGTGGAACTGGTACGCTCCGCGTCGCGCCAGTGCCGCCGCGCGACCGCCGTGGTCATGGACCTACAGGGCCCGCGCCTGCGCGTCGGCCGCCTGCGCAACGGCGAGCCCATCGTGCTGAAGAAGGGCGCGCGCGTGCGCATCACCACCAACGACGTGCCCGGTACCGCCGAGGAGTTCTCCACCAGCTTTAAAAAGCTCCCCAAGACCGTGCGCAAGGGCTTGGAAATCCGCCTGGACGACGGCACCATCGCGCTGACCGTCCTGAAGACCGGCGTGGATTGGGTCGACTGCGAGGTGCTGATCGGCGGCACGCTCAAGGAGCACAAGGGCATCAACCTGCCCGGCGCCAGCATCGATCTGCCCGCGCTCACCACCAAGGACCTGCGCGACCTGGACATGGGCATGAAGCTGGGCATCGACCACGTGGCACTTTCCTTCGTGCGCTCGCCCGACGACATCCTGCGCGCGCGCCGCATCATCCGCAAGGCCGGCCTGCCCACGCGCGTGATCGCCAAGATCGAGCACCCCGACGCTCTCGGCTGCATCGACGAAATCCTGGACGCGGCCGACGGCATCATGATCGCGCGCGGCGACCTGGCCGTGGAGCTGTCCCCGGCCGAGGTGCCCGCGCTGCAGAAGATGCTCGTGCGCAAGGCCAACGACGCGGGCAAGCTGTCCATCGTCGCGACCCAGATGCTTGAGAGCATGATCAGCCACGCCCAACCCACGCGCGCCGAAGCCTCCGACGTGGCCAACGCGATCTACGACGGCGCCGACGTGGTCATGCTGTCCGGCGAATCCGCCGTCGGCCTCTATCCGGTCGAGACCGTCACCGTGATGACCGACATCATCCGTCGCGCCGAAAATTCCAACTTCCGCTACCGCTTCATCCCGCACGGCCTGCAGGACAGCGTCGATACCGGCTTCGCGCACGCGCTGGCGCGCGCCAGCCACGACGCCTGCGAGGTCACCGGCACGAAGGTCGTCGTCGTCTACACGATGACCGGCTGGTCGGCCCGTATCATGTCGAAATATCGCCCCAAGGCCCCGATTATCGCCATGACGCCGCTGCGCGCGACCTACAACCAGTTGGCGCTCTATTGGGGCATCACGCCCATGATCTGCCCGCTGGGCAAGACCACCGACGAGATGCTGGGCTACGGCGAACGCATCCTTCTTAAAAACGGCTTGGTCAAAAACGGCGAGACCACGCTCGTCACCGCGGGCGGCACCGCCAAGCACAAGGCGTCGAACATGCTCAAGGTGCACGTGGTCGGCTCGCTGACCTACCGCTAGGCTCTCATGGCGGCCATCCGCGCGCGCGTCGTGCTGGTGACGGTGCCCCGAGGGGGAAAGGCGGAGTCCCTCGCGGAGGGCGCCGTCGAAGCGCGCCTGGCCGCCTGCGTCAACATCGTGCCCGGAGTGGTCTCCGTCTACCGCTGGAAGGGGCGCGTGCACCGCGACGCGGAGAGTCTGCTTGTGATCAAGACGACGGAGACCAAGCTGAAGGCGCTGGAGCGTTGGTTCAAGGAGCGCCACCCCTACGAGACGCCGGAATTCCTGGTGCTCAAAGTCGACGCGGGCTCGAAGGAATACCTCGCCTGGCTGACGCAGGAGGCGCGGTGACGGCCTCGGTCCATCCGACATTCACGCCTCGCCTGCTCTCGGTGCGCGACGAGGTGCCGGGCGTACGCGTGTTTCGCTTCGCATCCCCGCCGGCTTTCGCCTTCGTACCGGGGCAGTTTCTGATGTTCCACTTCGCCGACGACCCGAAGACGTGGCGCGCCTACTCGCTGTGCTCCGCGCCCGGATGCGCGGCCGAATATTTTGAGGTCGCCGTGGGGATGGTCGGCGCGTTCAGCGAACGCCTGGGCCGCCTGACGCCGGACGCGGAAGCTGGACTGTGCGCGCGCGGCCCGTTCGGACGGTGGACCTACGACGGCTCCGCGGAGCACGCGGTGCTGGTCTCCGGCGGAACGGGCATCACTCCCTTTCGCGCCATGGTCCTGCTCAAGGCGGGCGGCGGCGCGGCGGGACGCCTGACCGTGTGCTGCTCGGCGCGCACGCCGGAGCTCCTGCTCTTCCGCTCCGAGTACGCGGACTGGCAGAAGGCCGGAGCCGGCGTCGTCGCGCGCATCACGCGCCCCGACGAATCGACGCGCCGCTGGAAGGGACCGGTCGGACGTTGGACCGCGCCCGACATCGCCGCCATCGCCGCCGACCCGGCGGCGGTCTACTACCTCTGCGGCCCCAACAAGATGGTCGCCGACCTGCGCGAAGGGCTACAGGCCGCCGGAACGCCGCCCGAGAATGTCCGGACCGAGAAATGGGGCGACTACAGCGATCTGTTCTGATTTTGGCCTCGGGCTCGCCCCGGCGCCGCGCGATCCTGCGCGCGGCCGGCGTGCGCTTCCGCGTGGTGGTCAGTGGCGTCGACGAGAACATCGCTGAAATTCGCCCGCGCCGCATGGTGCGGACGCTGGCGCGCCTAAAAGCGCTGGCCGTCGCCGCGGATCATCCCGGCGAACTGGTCCTGGGCGCCGACACCACGGTGGTCTGCGCCGGTCAGATTCTCGGCAAGCCGGAGAACGCGGCCGACGCCGAGCGCATGCTCAATCTCCAGTCCGGCCGCTGGCAGCGCGTCTACACCGGCGTCGCCGTGGCCCGCGGCCGCAAGGTCTGGTCCGAGGTGGCCGTCTCCCGCGTGAAGGCGCGGCGGCTTGACGCCGCCAGCCTCAAGCGCCTGGCCGGCAAGCACATGGACAAGGCCGGCGGCTACGCGGTCCAGGACCGAAAGGACCCTCTCGTCGAGAAAATCGTCGGCGACCGCGACAACGTCGTCGGACTGCCGATGCGAGTGGTCAAGCGCCTGCTGGCCAAAGCCGCTGCCGCCAGATAACCCGGCTTCCGTCAATCCCGACTAAAAAGGTCGACTGACGCCAGCGTCACCATTATCGACTAACGATAATCAGTGGCACCGGTGATAGTACAACTCTAAGCGACGGCCGCATCGGCGGGCGCGGCGGGCAAAGTGAAATAAAAGCGCGCGCCCTTGGG
>JABEUV010000109.1 GCA_013044195.1 Elusimicrobiota bacterium
ACGCCCGCGCGGGCGTGACGCTCGCCGAGGAGATCAAGAACCGCTGGCCGGAGACCGACGTGGTCATGATGACGGGAAATCCGTCGTTGGAGACCACCATCCCGGCCCTGCAGGCCGGCGCCTTCGACTATCTCATAAAACCCTTCCCCGGCCGGCAACTGGAAACCGTCGTCCGGCGCCTTCTGGGACTGCGGCGCCTGGCGCGGGAACTGGGACGCGAAAAGCTCCTGCGCGCGGAACTGGAGGCCGCCTATGCCGAACTTCAGAAGGTGGAGCGGCTCAAGGCGGCCCTGCTCTCGCGCGTCAGCCACGAGCTGAGGACCCCGGTCACCATCGCGCGGCTGGCCGCGGAGCTGTTGTCGGGCGAGGTTTCGGGTCCGAAGGGCCAAGAATTCCACAAGAACCTGATGGAGGCGCTGGACCGCATGGAGGCAACCGTGGACAATCTCCTCCTCTTTGCCCAGACCGAGAAGAAGGACTTCCCCCTGAACCAGGCGCCTCTGGACCTGCAGGACCTATTGGCCGGCATCATTGCGCACCATAGGCCGCTTTGGGAGGGTCGTCAGTTGCGTGTGAACCTCTCCAGTCAAGGCGAACCCGGACCGCTGACGGCCGACAAGGAACTCCTCAAGGCCGCGTTCACGCGGCTGTTTCTGAACGCGATCTATTTCAACAAGAAGGGCGGCCGGATCGACGCCTCTATTGTGTATAGCGAAGCCGAGTTCATCGTGGCCTTCGCGGACACCGGAGTCGGCGTCGCGCTGGACGAGTACGAGAATATTTTTGACGGTCTTTATCAAGCGGCCGAGTTCATGACGCGGGAGGTCGGGGGACTGGGCGTGGGCCTAGCCGTCGCGCGGCGCATAGTGGAGGCTCATGGCGGGGAGTTGCACGTCCGCAGTCGACCCGAGGAAGGCTCCGTCTTTACCGTGCGCTTGCCCCGTCCGCTACGACAATCGACCCATCAAGACCTTGCGTGAATACGACGCCCTTCGCTTCTTGACCTGGCCGGCTTCTTGCGCGATGAGGAGCACTCCGTGACTGGACGATGACCTGTCGGCGCCGACGTTGTGGATAGAGCGGAGAAGTCTTCGTGATTCAGACATCCACACCCCACGCGGCCAGCGTCGCGCGCTCCTCATCCGGCGACTTGACTTTCTTGAAGCGCGCGCCGGAGCGGCCCTTCACGCGCGACTCGCACTCGGCCCAGGTCGAGTGGCGCTCCAAGCGGCCGTCAAGCAAGCTCAGGTAGGACGCCGGGCCGGAGGCGGCGCCGGCGCGACCGCGGTCCGCGGGCTTGCGCGCGGGCGGCGGCGCGGCCACGGACGGGGCCAGAGAGCCGTAGGGATAATTCAACAGCGGCCCGGCGTAGAGTTCCACCGGTCGGCCGCGTGAGAAGGCGACGGCAATCTCATCGCAGCGCTCGTTGGCGTCGTGGCCGCTGTGGCCTTTGACCCAACGCCACTCCACGCCGCCGCGGCCGCGCGCGGCGACCAGCGCGTCCAGCTCCCGCCACAGGTCCTCGTTCTTGACCGGCTCGCCCGCCGCGGTGCGCCAGCCGCGGCGCTTCCAGCCGGAAATCCAGCCGGTGATGCCGCCCAAGACGTAGGTCGAGTCCGAGTGCGCGACCACGGTTTGAGGCAGGTGCGCGACGGCGCGCAGTCCCGCGATCACGCCGCCCAGTTCCATGCGGTTGTTGGTGGTCGCCGCCTCGCGGCCGCCCAGTTCACGCACCGTGCCGCCGGGCAGGACCAGCACGCAGGCCCAGCCACCGGGTCCGGGGTTGCCCGAGCACGCGCCGTCGGCGAACAGAACGATCATCGCGGCCCCGTCCCTGTCGCCCGCAGCCACTGAGCCAGGCGCTCCATGCCCGCCTCGATGCTCACGCGCGGCGCCCAATCCAATTCGCGGTGCGCCGCGGAGATGTCGAACCAGTGCGCGGTGGTGAGTTGAAGAACCAGGAAGCGCGTCAGCGGCGGCTCGGAATTAAGCCGGAGCGCGCGCCAGACGCCCTCGCACGCCTCGGCCGCGGCAAAGGCCAGACGCTTGGGTACGGCACGGCGCGGCGGCGGCAGGCCCGCGGCCGCCAGCATGCGCGCGACGATCTCCCAAATAGGGCGTGGATCGCCCGCGGACAGGAAGTAGGCCTTGCCCGCGATCTCGGACGACGGCGAGAGGTGCAGGGCGGCCTGCACGTGCGCCTCCACGGCGTCGTCGATAAAGATGGTGTCCACGCGCTTGTTGTCCGTACCGATGCGAAAAAGACGGCCCGCGCGCGCGCGCGAAACGACGCGCGGCAGGAGGTGTCGGTCGCCGGGGCCCCAGACCAGGTGCGGACGCAAGGAAACGGTCGCCAGCTTCTCATGATTGGCGGCCAGGACCATCTCCTCGGACAGGGCCTTCGTGCGCGAATAATGTGAGTCGAAATTCTTCGGATACGGCGCGGACTCGTTGACGCCCTCCACGTCCGAGCCATCGAAGACCACCGACGGCGAGCCGGTGAAGATCAGCTTGCGCACGCCGTGCCGGGAGCAGGCGCGCAGGACGTTGCGCGTGCCGGTCACGTTGGTCGCGAAGTAGTCCTCATAGGCGCCCCACAAGCCCACCTTCGCGCCCACGTGGAACACCGTGTCGCGGTCCTCGCAGGCCGCGGCGACCGCCTCCGCGTCGGCCAGGTCGCCGCGCGCGGCGTCGATGCCCAGCGCCTCCAGCTCCGGGTATTGGCCGCGCCCAAACACGCGCACATCGTCGCCGCGCTCGCGCAGGCGGCGCGCCAGCGCCCCGCCCAGAAAGCCGCCGCCGCCGGTGACCAGCGCGCGCATCAATCCAAGCGCTCCGCGGCCCACGCGGCCAATTTCTCTCGGAATATCTTGGCGTTGTGGCGTATGTCGACGGGAAA
>JABEUV010000005.1 GCA_013044195.1 Elusimicrobiota bacterium
AAGGAAGGCTACGGCTGGATCGAGGCCGAGAAGGCGGCGGCGTGACCGCGACGTTGAACCCGACGGACCGCTTTACGGCGCTCTTCGAGCGCGAGAAGGCCCGCCTGCCCGGGGCCGGGCTCGCCTGGCTCCACGAGAGGCGTTGCGCGGCGCTGGCGGCGTTCGAGGCTCAAGGCCTTCCGCACGCGCGTTTCGAGGGCTGGCGCCACACCCCGGCGCGCGTTCTGACGGAGACCGATTTCGCCCCGGCCGAGCGTCCGGCCGCGCGCGGCGGACACGCGGGTAAGATCCTCTGCCCGGTCACGTTCCATCGCGTTCTGGTCTACAACGGGCGCGTACAACCCAACGGCGAGGGCTCCGTTTACGGGGAGCTTCCAAAGGGGGTCCAGGTGTCGAGCTTGGCCGACGCCCTGCGCGACGAACCCGAGGCGCTGAAGGCCGCTTTGACGCGCGGGTTTTCGGCCGACGGACTGCCGTTGGCGGCGCTCGCGGCGGGCCTGTTTACGGATGGCGTCGTGCTCCGGGTCGCTCGCCACGTCCGTCTCGACAAGCCGCTGAACGTTCTCTATGTTTCCGATGACTCGGCGGCGGGCCGGCCGCAGATGGCGCACCTGCGCGCGCTGGTGCTGCTGGAAGACGGTGCCTCCGCGGAGATCGTGACCGAATCCGTGGGCGGCGGCCGCGCGCCGTTCTGGACGAACCTGCTGACCCAGGTCTCTCTTGGCGAGGGGGCCTCGCTTAAGCACTACCGGCTTCAGCGCGAGAGCGCGTCCGGGATACAGACCGCGGCGACGTTCGTGGACGTCGGTCGCGCCGCGCGCTACGAGTCGCACGCATTCAACTTCGGCGGAGCGCTGGTGCGCCACGACTTGCGCGTGCGGCTGGCCGGGGAGGGTGCTGACTGCGCGCTCAACGGGCTGGCGTTGGTGCGCGGCGACGAGATCGTCGACCACCATACGGCGGTCGAGCACGCGGCCGTGGGCGGGACCACGCGCGAGCTTTACAAGGCCGTGCTCGACGAGCGCGGGCGTTTCGTCTTCGACGGCCTAGTCGACGTGCGTCCCGGCGCGCAGAAGACCGACGCGTCGGTCTACAATAAAAATCTGCTGCTGTCGGAAGACGCGGACGTGCACACCAATCCCGAATTCAAAATCCTGGCCGACGACGTGTCCTGCAAGCACGGCGGGGCGATCGGACAGTTGTCGGCGGAGTCGATGTTCTACCTGCGCTCGCGCGGGATCGGCGAGTCCGAGGCGCGGCGCATGCTGGTCTACGCGTTCGGCTCGGAAATGATCGAGCGGGTGGGCCTGGAGCCGCTGAAGGAGGCGCTGACCGCCGCCCTGCACGCGCGCATGCCCGAGGCCGCCGAGGAGGCCGCACGATGAGCCGCCTGGACACCACGAAGATCCGCGCCGATTTCCCGATCCTGAAGCGCCTGGTGCGCGGCAAGCCGCTGGCCTACCTGGACAACGCCGCGACGACGCAGAAGCCGCGTCAGGTCATCGAGGCTCTGGTCGATTTCTACGAGCGGCACAACGCCAACGTGCACCGCGGAGTGCACACCCTCTCGGAAGAAGCCACGAACATGGTCGAGGCCAGCCGCGCCAAGACCGCGAAGTTCATCGGCGCGGCCAAGCCCGAGACGGTGATCTTCACGCGCAACGCCACCGAGTCCATCAACCTGGTGGCGCACGGCTGGGCCCGCAAGTTCCTGCGCGCCGGCGACGAGATCGTGCTGACCGAGATGGAGCATCACTCGAACATGGTTCCGTGGCAGATGCTCGCCAAGGAGAAAGGCGTCGTCTTGAAATTCGTGCCGGTGGAGCCCGACGGCACGCTCGACCTGGACAAGGTGCGCGCGACGGTGGCCCCTAAGACGAAGCTGTTTGCGTTTACGGCCGTCTCCAACGCGCTGGGCACGGTAAACCCCGTCGAGGCGATGATCAAGATCGGCAAGTCCGTCGGCGCGACGGTGCTGGTGGACGCTTGTCAGTGGGCGCCGCACCGCACGCTCGACGTTTCGAAGTGGGGAGCGGATTTCGTCGTTTTCTCCGCGCACAAGATGCTGGGGCCCACGGGCATCGGCGTACTCTGGGGCCGCGAGGACCTGCTCCACGCGATGGACCCGTTTCTGGGCGGCGGCGACATGATCTCGCGCGTCACGCTCGAGGGCGCGACATGGAACGAACTGCCCTATAAGTTCGAGGCGGGCACGCCGAACATCGCCGACGCGGTCGCCTTCGGTCCTGCGCTCGACTACCTGTCGGCCGTCGGGCTGGACGCGATCCGCGAGCATGAAGATGAGCTCGCGGCCAAGGCCGTCGCTCTTTTGGAAGCCTCGCCGTCGGTGTTCGTTCTCGGTCCGAAGGACCCGGCCCTGCGTTCCGGCGTGGTGTCGTTCAATATCTCAGGGCTTCACCCGCACGACGTCGGCACGATCTTCGACCTGGAAGGCGTGGCGGTCCGCGTCGGCCATCACTGCTGCCAGCCGCTGATGCACAAGTTGCAGTGCGGCGGCACCGCACGGGCCAGCTTTTATTTATATAACGACCAGAGCGACGTGGAGGCGCTGGGGCGCGCGCTGAAGCGCACGTTGGATTTTTTCAAGATCGGAGCCAAGGCGGGGGTGCACTAAGATGGAAGGCGACGCCGAACTGCAGGACCTGTACCGCGAGGTTCTCCTCGACTATTTCCGCTCGACGACGCGCAAGGGCAAGCTGGATCCGGCCGACGTGCGCGCGCACGGCATCAACCCGGTCTGCGGCGACGAGATCGAGATCACCGTCCAGCGCGACGGCGGCAAGGTGGCCAAGCTGCGCTACGCGGGCCACGGCTGCGTGATCAGCCAGGCGTCGGCCGCGATGATGGGCGAGGCGCTGGAAGGCAAGAGCGAGGCGGACGTGCGCGCGCTGGTCAAGGCGTTCAAGACCATGATGCTGGAAAACGCGCCGGTGTCCTCCCTGCCGCCGGAGCTGGAGGCGCTGTCGGCGCTGGAGGGCGTGCGTAAATTCCCTCTGCGCGTCAAGTGCGCGACGTTGGCCTGGAACACCATCGCCCAAGGCCTGGACGCCGCGGCCGCGGTCAAGGGGGCCTGATATGACGACGACCGCTCTTCCCGCCGTTACGTTCCGCCAGATCGGCGCGGCGCTTCAGCCCGTGTTCGACCCGGAAATACGAATCAGCATCGTCGACCTCGGCCTCGTCTACGGAGCCGAGATCGCTACGAGCGAGAAGGGCCTGACTGTGAAGGTCAAGATGAGCCTGACCTCGCCCGCGTGTCCCTACGGCCCCATGCTGCTGGCCTCCACCCATTCGGCCGTTGCGCGCATTCCCGGCGTCAAGGACGTGGACGTCGATCTGGTGTTCGCGCCGTCGTGGGACCCGCGCACGATGGCCACCGAGGACGCCAAGGAACAGCTCGGACTCTACTGAGGACACCGCCATGCGCATCACGAGCTCGATCGAATACGCGACCCGGCTGATGACGGCGCTGGCGCGCGCGCACGGCGGCGCGCCGGTGCCGGCCGAGCGCCTCTCCGACTCCGACAACGTGCCGTCCGACTACGTCAGCCAGATCCTGTTGAAGCTCAAGCGCGCGGGCCTGGTCTTAAGCCAGCGCGGCAGTTCCGGCGGCTACGTGCTGTCGCGCCCGCCGGAGCAGATCACGCTGGCGCAGGTGGTGCGCGCCATGGACGGCGACGTGTTCGAGGACGTGTGCGAAAAATACGACGGCGGCGCCAAGGACTGCCGTCATCAGGAGGGCTGCTCGATCTCGCCGGTGTGGCAGAGGCTCGGCTCTCTCGTGACCGGCTACTTCGAGGGCGTGACTTTGGCCGCGATCTCGGCCGAAGCGCCCGTCGCGTGCGGCGCCGAACCGAAATGGCTGGCGGCCCTGGCGCCGGAGCCGCAAAGGAGAACGACATGACGACTTACGAACGCGTGGAGAAGGTGCTCGACAAGATCCGTCCCTACATCCAGTCCGACGGCGGCAACATCGCTCTGGTCTCCGTCGACGAGACCAGCGGGATCGTCAAGGTGACGTTGTCCGGCGCCTGCGGCACTTGCCCCAGCTCGACGGCGACGCTGAAGGGCGGCGTCGAGCGCATGATCCGCCAGGAAATCCCGGAGATCAAGGAAGTCGTCGCCGTCTAGATACTCTTCGCCCTTCCTCGACGCATCCGCGCCGAGCCCGAAGGGTCGAGGCGAAAACATGCCCACCCGCGTTGAGCTGCACTGCCACTCGGTCTTTTCGGACGGGACTTTGACCCCGGCCGAGCTGGTCGCGCGCGCGGTCAAGGCGGAGGTCGGCCTGCTGGTGCTGACCGACCACGACAGCGTGTCCGGCGGCCCGGAGCTGCTTGCCGCCGGCGCGGCCGCGGGCCTGGCGGTGCGCCTGGGCATCGAGATCAACTGCGCGGGAGCGGGTGCCGCCGACCGCGTACACGTGCTCGGCTACGGCTTTAACCCGCGCGCGCCGGGATTTCCCGAGCGCCTGACGGAGTTTCGCGAGCGCCGCACGGTGCGCGCCCGCCGCATGGTCGACAAGCTGCGCGCGCTGGGCTACGCGCTGGACTACGACACCGTGCGCGCCGCCGCGCACGAGACCGTCGGCCGGCCGCACGTCGCCGACGCCTTGCGCCGCATCGGCGCGGTCAAGAGCCGCAAGGAAGCCTTCGAGCGCTTCCTGATCAAGGACAAGCCCGGCTTCGTGGAGTCCATGGGGCCAAGCCCCGCGGAGGCCATCGCCCTGATCCGCGACGCGGGCGGCACGGCCTGCCTGGCGCACCCGCAGACCGCGGGCAAGGAAAGCGAACTCGACGAGCTTTGGCGTCTGGGCCTGGAGGCCGTCGAGGTCCGCTACGCGGGGCACACGCCGTCCCAGGTGCGCGCCTACGGCGACTGGGCGGCCGCCAAGGGCCTGATCGTTGCGGGCGGTTCGGACTATCACGGACCGGGCACGGGTCGCGAGACGCGCCTGGGCGTGGAATACGAGGAGCGCGAGTGGGCGGCTCTGCAAGAGAGGCTGGATCGAAAATGCTCTTGATCGCGCATCGCGGGGCCAGCGGCCACGCGCCGGAGAACACGTTGGCGGCGTTTGGCCTTGCGCTCAAGATGGGCGCCAAGGCCGTCGAGTTCGACGTGCACCAGACGCTCGACCACGAGCTGGTCGTCGCGCACGACGACGATCTGCGCCGCTGCGGCAAGGATCGGCGCGCGCTCAAGAACATCCATTGGGCCGGCGAGGCCGAGAATATCGACGTCGGCGCTTGGTTCGATCCGCGTTTTAAAGGCGAGCGCTTGCCGCGCCTTCAGGACGTGTTCGACCTGGTCCCGCCGCGCGTCGAACTGCATCTGGAGCTCAAGAGCGGCTCGGCCGTCTATCCCGGCATCGAGGAGCGCGTCGTTGATTTTCTGCACCGACGCGACGCGTTGAAGCGCACGTTGGTTTCCAGCTTCGACCACGACGCGCTGTACTCGGTGCGTTCGCTCGACGAAAAAGTCCGCATCGGCTACCTGCTGGGTCTGACGCGCACGGCCGTCGCGTGGCGCGAGACAAAAGAGCTCGCGGCTGAAAGCCTGAACATCAGCCTGCGCCAGGTCACGCCCCGCCTGGTCAAGGCGGCCCGTGACCGCGGCCTTAAGGTCTATGTCTACACCGTCAACACGCCGCTGGACCGCGACCGACTGGCGAAGCTCGGCGTCGACGGCATCTTCAGCAATTATCCGGAGCTCGATCTATGGCGGTAAAGGAACTGCGCGCGCCGGAGCCGTCCGCGGCGGCGCTGTCCGCGGAAGTCGATCGCCTGACCGAGAAAGGTCTGGCGGACCTGGGTTTTCAAGACGCGGAGTTGGAAAAGACCGCGCGGCTGACCTGGAAGATCAACGTCCTTAAAAAAGAAAAGAAGGCGATCATCCCGGCGCATGTCTACCAGCGTGCGGAGGTCATTCTGGGCGTCGCGGACATGATCGGCGATTCCTATAAGCTCGCCAAATTGTGCGCGGAGTCGCGCGCGGAGCGCGTGGTGTTCTGCGGCGTGCGCTTCATGGCCGAGACCGCGAAGGTGCTCAACCCGGAAAAGGAAATCCTCCTGCCCGCGCCGGAGGCCGGCTGTTCGCTGTCGGAGTCGATCACGGCCGCCCAAGTGCGCGCGCTGCGTAGCACCCATCCCGGTGCGCCGGTGGTCACCTACATCAACACCTCGGCCGACGTGAAGGCGGAGTCCGACGTGGTGGTTACGTCGGCCAACGCCCCCAAAATTCTGCGCAAGCTCTACGAGACGCACAAGAAAATCGTGTTCATCCCCGACGAGATGATGGGCCGCAACCTGGCTCGCGAGCTGGGCAAGACGCTGGGCAACGAGCTGGTGATCTGGGAAGGCTCCTGCATGGTCCATGACAACTTCGACGCGGCCTCGGTGGAGTTCTACCGGAAGATGTATCCGGGCGTGAAGATTCTGGCGCATTTCGAATGCTCGCCGGGGCTGGTCTCGGTCGTGGATTTCATCGGCGGGACCGGCGACATGATGAAGTATGTCGACGACAACAAGGCCCCGGCCTACATGCTGATCACCGAGTGCGGCCTGGGCGATCTGGCGCGCACCCGCTTTCCGCAAAAGGCGTTCGTGCCGATGTGCCGCCTGTGTCCGCACATGAAGGCCACCGACCTGTCGCGCGTGCTGCGCGCGCTGGAACGCCCCGCCGCGTCCTCGCGCATCGACGTGCCGGAAGCGATTCGCGAGCGCGCGCGGCGGCCCATCGAGAGGATGTTCGAGCTCGCCGAGGACGGCTCCGCGTCGTGAACGTCGGGGCCCCCGCGTCGTTCGAGGAACTGGAGCTCCATCTTGAACTGGCCGTGCGCGGCGACGCGGCCGCGCGCGCGGAGCTGGAGCGCGGGCTCGACGCGCTGGCGGCTATGCCCGAGGCCGAAGATTTGTCGTGTGCCGCGCGCGGCGCGCGCCTGCTGTGGGGCGCGGCCGCGGCGACGGGGCTGGAGCGCTGGCGTCCCCGCGCCGAGTCGGCCGCGTCGCGTTTGTTGGAAACATTCTTCGATCCCGAAGCCGCCGCGTTTCGCTCCACGCCCCGTTCCCGCGTGCTTCCAGCCGAGGGCAACGCGCTGGCGGCGCTGGCGCTGGCGCGCGCCGCGGCCGCGGGTCGGGCGGGCGCGGCGCAGGCCGCCGCGCAGGCTGTGGATTTCCTGCGCGCGCGCCTCTATGATCCCCTGCTGGGCCTTTTGAGCGCCGACGGCGCGTCCGCGCCGGAGTACGGATTGCTGGGCGACGTGGCCTGGGGCGCGCTCGCGGCCGAGGAACTGGGCCGCGCCTCGGGCGGCGAAGCGCGTGCGGCGTTTTCCGAGGAACTGGCGCGGGTGCTGGTGCGCGATCTGTGGGACCCGGCGCGAAACGGATTTGCCGCGCGCATCGCCCGACGCGGCGAGGGCGCGGCCGAGCGTCCGGATCCCGGTGCCGAGGCCGCGGCCCTGGAGGCGTGCCTGCGCCTGGGCCGCCGCCGCGCCTACGCTCTGGGGCTGGCCGCCGCGCGCGCGTCCGCCGGGGACGACCCGCGGGCGCTGGCGGCCGTCGCGCGGGCCGCGGCGCTGGAGACGTCCGGGTCCGGAGAGCGATGAACGGCGAGCCTAAACGCTTTTCCGACGCGCTGGCCACCGGCCCGGACTGGCGCGCGGCCGCGGCCGAGGCCGCACGCACGGCGCGCGCGAAGCTGGGCAACGGCCCCTGCGACTTGGCGCTCGTGTTCGTTTCCGAGGGCTGGCCCGATTTCGACGCGCGGGAATTGCCGGCCCTGCTGGGCCGAGAGCTGGCGCCGCGCATGACGCTGGGCTGCAACGCCTACGGCGCGATCGCCGGGCGGCGCGAGGTCGAGCGCGGTCCCGCCGTCGCTCTGCTGGCCATGCGCCTGCCGGACGCGCGCGTGCTCCCGTTCTCTCTGACGGCCGGCGAGCTTTCGCGTTTCGAAGACGGGCGCGCGCTGGTCGCCGCCCTCGACCTCTACCCCACCGACAAGCCCAAGTTCCTGGCTTTCGGCGATCCTCAGTCATGCGACCCCGAGAGGCTGGCGGCGCTGATCAACGACGCGTATCCCGGCGCGCCGCTGGTCGGCGGGCTGTCGAGCGGCCCGTCCCTGCGCCGTCCGGCGTGGCTCCTTCTGGGCAGCGAGATCGTCGCTCAGGGCGCGGTCGGCGTCGCGCTGACCGGGGATGTGGATTTCGACGTGGTCGTCGCGCAGGGCTGTCGGCCGATCGGCGAGCCGAGGATCGTGACGCAGGCCGAAGGCAACGTGCTCCAGGGCCTGGGCGGACGCCCGCCGCTGGAGGTGCTGCGCGAGACGCTGTCGCGCTGCACTCTCGACGACCAGCGTCTGGCGCGCCACTCGCTGTTCGCGGGCCTGGCGATGGCCGAAGGCCGCGCCGACTACCGGCGCGGCGACTTCCTGATCCGCAACCTGCTGGCCGTCGACCATGACTCCGGTTCCATGACCGTGGGCGCACCTCTGCGCCGCGGGCAGACCCTTCAATTCCAATTGAGGGACGCGCAGACCTCCGACCAGGACCTGCAAACCTTGCTCGGCGGCCTGCCGGAGGCCAGCGCGGCGCCGACCGGAGCCCTGCTCGTGACCTGCGTGGGACGCGGCCGCGGCCTCTACGGCGAGCCCGACCACGACGCCGCGCTGGTGCAGTCCATGCGCGGCCCTCTGCCGCTGGCCGGCTTCTTTGCCAACGGGGAACTGGGCCCGGTGGGCGGGCGCAACTACGTCCACGGCTACACGTCCAGCCTGGTCCTGATCCGCTGACGCGTTCTCCGCGTCCGGTCGCCGGCTAACGACCGGAGGCGAAGAGCAGTTCCGAGGTATAAGGCGAGGATTTCCCGGCGGCCGTCAAGTCGACTAGGCGGGCGTAGGCCACCTGCGCCTGCGGCACGGTTTTCGCTCCGCGGACGATTTCGTCGGCCAGATTCAGCGTTAGATAATCCAGTTTCTCGCTTCCCGCACGGCTGGACAACTCGCCCCGGGTGGGATCGATCACCAGACCGTCGCTGAACGCCGTCAGTTTCGCGGCTTCGGCAAGGTCCATGGGATAGTCGATCGTCTGCTGCATCACGGCGAAATCCTCCGGCGTCCGATAGACCGGATGTCGATGCCATAAACCGGCGGCGTTCCAGACGATCGTGCGTTTCCACTCGCCTCGGCGGTTCCACGTCAGGCGCTCCAAGGTCACGTCGTCCGGCAAGCCATACTCCGCGATCAGCCTGCGGCCCATCGCCGCGGACGGCGGATCCCAGCGGTTCAACACCCCTTCGGCGACGCGGCGGGGCGCCGATGCGCAACCCGCGATCAAAAGCATGACGGCGATCCACGGCCAATACATACGTCTCCAGGCGTCCTTCATAATGCCCCCTGCCGCCGCGCGTCCGGCCCCGCTTGTGCGCTAAATCAGTGTAGATCGCGGGACCGCCGGACGGTATGGACGCGAGGAAGCTTTATTATCCGCGAAATGAGAATTTGTCATGAGAATGTTTCCTTCCGTACGTGGCGCACGGAGCGTGCGGGAGGTTTACTATCGCATCAGGCTCAATCGGGAGGACACATCCATGCTGAAAACGATGGTTCGCAAACAGACGCCGCGAAAAAATACGCGCGTCCGCCGCGCCGTCAAGGCGCACCCGCGCCGCGCGTCGGCGGTCAGGCCCGCCAAGCCGGTCGCCGTGCGGCCGATGGACAACGGGCTGGAGTCTCAGACGCTCGGCGACGAGGACAAGCTGCAGTCGCAGTCGCGCGCGTTCGACGACTCGGACGCGGAGGCGGGCATCTACGGCCTCAAAAGGGGAGAAAACGCGGGCTGACGATCAACCTCGCCGGACCGCGGACCGTCCGCGCGTCATCTCCGTGCGGGATCGGAGCCGTGCTGGGCGGTCCGGCGCTTGTCGTCGTAGTAAAGGATGTCGAGCATCAGCACCACGCTCGCGGCGGCGGCCGCCAGAAAGAGGATGATCGCCAGGCCCGGGTAGTCCAGAATACGGAATCGGGTCTCGACTTTCATCATCAGCGCGGCGCTGACCAGGAGGGCCGCCAGCACGAGGCCGAGGGCGATGCGGTTGGCGATCTTCTGCATGCCGTGAATCACCAAGTGCTCGTCGAACGCGTCGACCTTCACGCGCAGTTCGTTGCCCCCGAGAACGTCGAGCGCTTTGTTCAGGCGGCGCGGAAGATGCTCGACGAATCTTTGCGCGTCCAGAATACCGGCGGTCGCAGCACCCAGCGACGCGCCGTTCATCAGTCGTGCGCGCATCAGCGCCGAGGACTCCCTGCGCACGGCGACGCTCGGCGCAAAATCAGGATCCAGCTTCGAGACGACTTGGTCGAGGTTCAGCAGAGACTTGGCGATCAACAAAAGTTCCGGCGGCAGCCGCAGGCCGCAGATCGCCGAGGACCGCGCCAGCGAGAATATGATGAGGCCGAAATTCATCTGACCGATCGTCGACTCGCGGTTGCCCAGCACTACGCGCGCGACCTTTTGACGGAACTCATTTTCGGCGAAGTCCTCGCGCTTGCGGCCGATCCGAATCGCGATCGCGGCGGCGTCGTCGCTGTCTCCGGCGCTGACCGCCAGCAGAAGCGAAAGAAGATCCTGCTGAAGCTCGGCGCCGAGGCGGCCGACCAGCCCGAGATCGATGATCGCAAGACGGCCGTCCTCGGCGAGCATGATGTTGCCGGGATGCGGATCGGCGTGAAAGAAACCGTCGACGAGAATCTGCTTCATGTAGGCGCGGAAGAGTTGTCCCGCCAGGCGAGGCCCGTCCGTTTCGTTGAGCCCGAGCGGGCCGAGCGAGGTGATCTTTCGACCCAAAATAAGGTCCATGGTGAGCACCCGCGTCGCGCTGTAATCCGGCAGAGGCGATGGGACGACGAGCAGGTCGAATTGAGATAGATTGCGCTTGAGCGTCCTTAGGTTGTCGGCCTCGCGCGTGAAATCCAGCTCATCAAGCAAGCTCCGCCTAAATTCGTTCAGGATCACCGTAAATTCGTAGCGCCGCCCCAGCGTCGTATATCCGTCGAGAAACAGGACCGCTTCCCCGATCGCCGCCATGTCGTCGGCGATGATTTCCCGCAGTCCCGGCCGCTGCACTTTGACGGCGACGGTCTTTCCGCTGCGCAGCACGGCGCGGTGAATCTGGGCCAGCGACGCCGACGCGAGCGGCCGCCGGTCGATCGAGCGGAAAATATTGCGTACGCGCGCGTCCAACTCCGTTTCGATGATGCCCTCGGCGACTTCGTAAGGAAACGGCTCGACTTTGTCCTGTAGGCGCGACAAGGCCTCAAGGTGGGCCCGCGGGAGAAGGTCCGGGCGCGTCGACAGAAGTTGACCCAGCTTGACGAACGTCGGTCCCAGCCTCTCCAGATCGGCGGCGAGGTCGCGCGCGTCCTCCAGCGTCGGTTCGGATTCTCCTTCGGCATCGAGCCGTTGCGCTCCGGCGCGAACGTATTTCGCCAGCAATAATACGATGTCTTTGTAGCGTCCGACGTGGCTGACTTTTAGCGGCGAGCCGAGCATGTCTCGGTTATTTTCGCCGCGCGGAGAGATTCGACCCGGCGCGCGTGTCCGGCCGCCGGCGAGGACGTCGCGGCGGCGGCGGGGCGTTTAGAGCCGCGCGGCCCCTGTTGAGGGCTGTTGCCAGCGGCTGTAGCAGTCGGGTCGATCTTGCGCGGAGACTGACGACGATCGCCGAACGTTCGGCGGCGCGCTTGGCGTACCATGCTTCGAATTGCGCTCGCGTGAGCGTGCCGGCGCGTATCGCCTCCGCCATCATCATGCTCTCGTCGACGGCTTTTCCCGCGGATTGGAAGATTCCTTCCACGGCGGAGTGCTTTCGCCTCATAGGTCCTCCCTCGCGTTCCTCAACGTCTTCAGTTTAACGTCCATGGCCGCGCGCAACCATGGACGCCGCGTGAATTGATTGAGACCGAAAGGCGAACGACCTTGACGCGTGCGGCGGCCGTCGCCTCTCTTGACGCGCGACATCGGCGGCCTGAGCCACAAGGGCTTCATTCTCGCCGCTGGGCCGTTCGAAAGCGTTTCTCAGGCGAAGACGCCCGCGGTGCAGCCGGGATTTCATCGCGGCCCGGCTCAGCTTGAGAACGTTCGCGGTCTCCCCTCCGGAGAGGCCCTCGACGTCGCGCAGAGTCAGAACAAGCCGATATTTCCGGGGAAGCTTCGAAAACGCGCCGGTGACTTTCCTGAAGAGCTCATTGCGGGTCGCGGCTTCCTCGGGGGTCGGCTCCCCGTCGCGGAATTGTCGGGCCGGAGAATCCTCGTCGGCGTGCGGGCGGTCGAGCAGGAGTACAAAAATCTCCCGGCTTTTCTTGCGTCGCCGCATCAGGCATTGATTCGACGCGATCCGGTACAGCCAGGTGCCCAGTTCGCATTCCTCACGGAAAAAACGCAGCTTTGTGTATGCGGCGAGGACGGTGTCCTGGTAGATGTCGTCGATCTCGGAGGAAATTCCCACGCTCGCGCGCCGGATCAGTCGTCGGATGCGATCTTCGTAGCGGCTGAGGAGGGTCGTAAACGCTCGCGGGTCTCCTCCTCGGCTGAGCGCGATGAGTTCGTGTTCGGACGTCATGCGCCACGCTATCTTTATGTTCGCGGCATGCCTATGTCCGGGGCGTCACGGTTTTGGCGCTGTTTCGCGATCACCGGCTCAGCGGCGCGTGACGAGCGGCGGCGACAGACGCCGCCGCGTCCCGGGGGAGGGCTCGACGCTTCCCAGGGCCAGGTCCACCCGAAGTTCGTCGACTTCTCCGGCGGGGCCTCGGCGGCGCACGACGTAGCTGCGCGCTCCGGTGCGTTCCGCGCTCCACGCGGGCGGCGCGCCGGGCAGGTCCACGGGCGGGCCCAGGCGCTCGTCGAGCGTCTGGCCGTCCTCCGGGGCCTGCCAGCGCGCGGCGAGCAGAAGGGCCTGCGCCGCCTCGTCGTCGTCGGTCGGGAGGAACTCATCGGAGCGCGTCGTCGCGAGAACCGGAAGCGCGGGAAGCGGCGCCGCGGCGGAGCTGATTTCGGCCGAAGCCGGCGGCTCGGGAGGCGCGGCGGCCGGCTTTCGCGCCGCGGCAAGAGCGGCCAAGACGAACGCTCCCAGGCCCAACGCGGTGAAGCCCCAGACGGAGCACGCGCGTCCGCGCGACTCCGCCGCGAGGGGGGCCGCTCCGACTCGCGCCGAGTCCGAGACGGCCTCCTTCGCGGCGCAGGCCGCGCGCCGGCGCAAGTCCGCCAGTTCGCGGCGCAGCGCCTCGGCGCGGCGGTTCTGCTCGTCCAGCCGCGCGCGAGAGGCGTTGACCGCGCGCCGCAGGAACGCGGCGCGATTCTGAAGTTCGTCCGCGCTCGCCGAAGCCGCGCGATGTTCGCTCACCCTGCTAGTATGGCCGCGCGGGGTTAAATACTTGTGTCCCGTCCGTTAAATGGTTGTTGCGTCGCGCGCCGCTACCACGCGGTGCCGCGCTTTTCGCCGCCGCGCGGAGACGAAGGAGTCGTCTTTAGATATTTGTGAAGGTTGCCGATAAACTTGACGATGTTGATGGGCTTGGAGACGAACTCGACGACGTTCGCCTCCTGACGAATCATCGCGACGGTCGACGTGTCCAGCGCGCTGCCCGTGACCACGAAAATCGGGATGCGTCCCGAGCCGGAGCCCTGCAGGCTGCGCAGGAACTCGTAGCCGCCCTGGCCCGGCATCATCAGGTCGGTGATGATCAGGTCGGCGTCGCGTTGGGCGAGCTTGGCCGTGGCGTCCAGGCCGTTGACCGCGGTGACCACCTGGAAGCCTTCCATCGTCGCGCTCATCTCGATGAAGCTGCGCACGTTCTCGTCGTCGTCGACGACGAGAACCAGTTTCTCCGACGGCGCGGCGAGTTCGGGCGGAGTGGGCTTCGCGGCGGCCGGGACCGGCGCGGGGGAGGTCGCGACGGGCGGCGCGGCCGCCGCAACCGGCGCCGGTTCCGGCGCTCGCTGCGGCGGCAGTTCCAAAGTGATGCCGAAGGCCGGGGCCGGCGCGACCGGCGGCGGCGGTACCGCCGGCGGCGGCGGCGGAATCGGGGCGGCTCTGGCGGAGAGGGCCTGAGCGATGTCCGGGAAGCTTCCAGCGGCTTTCCAGGCGTCCTGCGTGGTCGCGCCGTGGGGGAATACCAACGTCGCGGCGTCGAAGCCCGGCCGCTTGGCCAGGTCGGCGGGCTCGAACGGTCCCACCGCCTGCTTTCCGTCGAACAGATAGTACGGCATAACGAGAGTCAGTATAATGGAAATGTCCTCGTGAGACAAGGCCGTGCCGAAGCGGCCGACGATTGCTAGGATATCGGCGTGCTCTACGGCGTGTTCTCCGACGTGCACTCGAACCTCGAGGCGCTGACCGCGGTCCTGGATTATTTCGACGACCTGGGCGTGGAAGGCTACATTTGCTGCGGCGACCTGGTTGGCTACGGGCCGGATCCCGTCGCGTGCCTGGAGCGCATCCGCGCGCTCAAGAATCTATCGTTGATCGTCGGCAATCACGATCTGGCGACGATCGGCCGGCTGGAGCTCGACTGGTTTAATCAGTACGCGCGCGCGGCGGTTTTGTGGACGCAGATGCAGTTGTCGGCGGGCGACCGGTTGTTTCTGGAAGGCTTGACGGCGCGTCTTGAGACCAAGCAGTTCACGCTGGCGCACGGCACGCCGCGCAACCCGCCCGAGGAATATCTTCTCAGCGCCGGTCAGTTCCGCGACAACGTCCCGCATGTTCGGACCTGGCCGCTCTTCGTCGGCCACAGCCACATGCCGCTTCTGTTTCGCTTCGCCGATGCCGAGCGTCTCCAGGTGGAGGCGCATTTTTTAGAAGAGCGCGAAGAAGTCCTGCCGCGCGAGGCCGACGGCCGCAGCGCGCCGGTCGCGCTGAACCCCGGTTCGGTCGGCCAGCCTCGCGACCAGGACCGCCGCGCGGCCTGCGCGCTGTACGATTCGACCAAAGGAACGTTCCGCGTTTTTCGCCTGCCTTACGACGTGGCCGCGGTGCAGGCCAAAATCCGCGCCGTGGGCCTTCCCGAGTATCTGGCCCTGCGCCTCGATTATGGTCAATAGCGCGGCGGATGGGGCGTAAAAGCGCGCGGCGCGGCGGCTGGGCGTTCGCGGCGGCGCTCCTTCTGAGAGGCTTCGCCTACGGCGAGGCTCCGGCCGCCCCGGACGGTCAGGTCATGGGCACCAAGAACGACCGCATCCTTTGGATATTTCCCAATTACATGACGGTCGATGAGGAGAACAGCCGGCCGCGCATCACGCCGCGCGACAAGCTGGACATCGCGTTCAAGGACTCCTTCGACCCCTATGCGTTTCCCGTCGCCGGCATCTTCGCCGGCGTCGCCCAGGCCGAGAACCAGTATCCGTCCTGGGGCCGCGGCGTCGACGGCTTCGAGAAGCGCTACTTCGCCGCTTTGTCCGACCAGACGATGAGCAATCTGATGTCCGAGGGCGTCTTCCCGGTCCTCCTGCACCAGGACCCGCGTTATTTCCGTCTGGGCCGGGGAAGCTTTCTGCGGCGCGCGGGCTACTCGCTGACCCGGGTCTTCGTGACGCGCGCGGACTCGGGCGACGCGCAATTCAACTGCTCGGAGTTCGGCGGCAACGCCGTCATGGCCGCGACGGCGGACCTCTATTATCCGGCAGAAAACCGCACGGCGGGCGATACCGCCGCGCGTTTCGGCTCGCAGATCGTCTTCGACATGCTGGCCGATTTCGGCAAGGAGTTCTGGCCCGACATCAAGCGCCGCCTGGTGGGCCGTTAGAGCCCGCGCGCGGGTTGGGACTTTTGCCTTCGGCGCGTTGGGACCTCGGACCCATGCCCCGCCGCGCGTCCGGTGTTACGATGGGATCAGCTCAGGAGAAAGCATGATTCCTAATAAGAAAATCGTCGTCCAACGAGGTCGCCCGGACGCCCGTCCGCCGCGCGCCGCCCTTGCCGAGCCGCGGACGGCCAAGACCGTGCTCACGTTTGAAAGCGCGTCCCGGGCGTATCACTGGACCATCTCCCGCGGCCGCTGCGTCACGGCGCTCAAGCATTGACCTGGACGCGGTCGCCGCTTGCGGCGGCCCTCGTCTTCGCCCTGGCGGCCGCACCCGCCCGGGCCAACCCCAGCCTCAGCCAGGATTTCGGGGGCATGACCCAGTGGCTCAGCGACGAACTCGCGCAGGGTCTGGCCTTCAACGCGGGAGAGAACTTCGATCCGCCCACGCTCGTGAAAGGCTACTACCTCCAGCCGGACGTCTCGTTCGGAGCGGGCATTGTTCCGCTCAGCCGCGCCAATTTCCCCGCGACGCCGGCCCTCTCGGGCATCGGCTACAACGGCTCCAGCTTTTTTCCCAACTCGGTCGCGTTCCCGAACCTGGCGATCCATCTGCGCATGGGCCTGCCCGGCGACAACGACCTGTACTTCCGCTTCGCCGACGCGACGACGCCGCCCGGTTATAAGATTTCTCCGACCATGACCGCCCAGGTCCAGACGAACTCGTTCGGCGCCGGCGTGCGCCACCATTTCCTCGGCTCCGACGGCTGGCCGTCGTTGGTTTGCGGCATGCACTACAACTACGTCACCGGCCACGTGAACCTGGCCGGGCCCGAATCGGCACAATTCACGTCCACGTACGGCGACACAGGGAGCCTGACGGGCACGATCGCCTGGGCTTTGCACAGCTTCGGAACCGACGCGATCGTCTACAAAACGTTCGACCATTGGACGCCTTACGGCGGCCTGGGCTACAACTACGCGACCGGCTCCGTGCGTTCAAGCCTCGCCCTCAATTTTGATGGTTTCGGTGCCGCACCCATCTTCGGCGAGGCCAGCGCCAAGCCCGAGGCCAACCAAGGCCGCGCGATCGGCGGCGTGCAGTATTCCTTCGCCAACTGGTCGCTGTTCGGCGGCGGCGAGATCAAGACGATCGGCGTGGATCCGCTCCAAAACTACATCGTTCAGGTCGGCGCGGCGCTGCCTTTCGAACTGGGCTGCGGAAAAACTTTCTTCTGCCGCAAGAAGCGGTCCGACCCGGCTCCCGCCGTTCGGGAGCGCGCCGACGACGGCGGCGACGTCTGGCCGCCCGCCGAGCCCTCCGCCGCGCCGACGCGGCCTTCGCGCCCATCCTCGGATGGACAGAACTCCTCAGGGGTGATCTTTTGGCAATGAACTCCGCGCCGCGCCGATTGCTGTCCGCGGCATTGGCCGCGGCGCTGACGCTGTCGTCGTTCGGGCCGCGTGCGACCGCGGCCGCGCAGGAGATCGCGGCGGGGGCGTCTTCGGTGCGCGTCGCCGCGGCGCCCGCGGTCCTGGTTCCGGCCTCCGTTCCGTTGTCGCCGTCCCTGTCCGCGACGTCGGCCGCGCCGGCCTTGGCGCCGCTCGCCGCGCCCGCGGCGTCTATTTCGGCGTCGGCCGCGCCCTCCGCCGTCCCCGCGGCAGTTCCAGCGGCTCCGCCGTCCGTCGCCGCCTCGGCCGTTTCCGCGGCGCCGGCGGAGACCGCGGCTCCCGCGGCTGCGGCGGCGGTTACGCCGGCGCGCGTGCCGGCGGCTTTCGCGGCGGCCGCGCCGCGCGCCGGGTTCGAGGGCGACGCAGCCAACCGCCTCGGCGCGTTGTTCGACGCCTCGCGCCCGGCGCAAAACGGCGAGGCGAGTCCGGCTCCCGCGGCGGGCGATGAGGCGGCGCCGCGTCTGGCGCGCGCGGCGTCCGTCTTCGGCGGCGCGCGGGATCTTCCGCCTCCCGCCGAACGCCAAGCGCGCTCGGCGTATTTCCCGCTGGCCCTGTCCGCCGCGGTCGCGGCGGCCGCAGCGACGTTCAAGGGCGCGGGCGCGCTCGCCGCGGCCCTGCTTCCGGCCGCGGGCGCCCTGCACTTCGCGCCGCTGATTCTGGGTGCTGCGGCCGTCGGCGCGTTCGCGCTGTCCGGCGTCCTTGCGCTGAACGCTTTGGCCGACGCCGCCGTCTTCGCCGCGGCCGTGCGCCGCGGCCGCGGCGTCACCGACGAGGCCTTCCGCGACTTCGTGCGCGGCGAGGTCCTCGCGGGCCGCCTGGACGCCAACGCGGCGGCCTTGCTCAAGCCCTACCGTCCGCGCGGCCGCTTCAGCGACATGACCTTCGCCTTCGCCGCCCGCGGCTCCATCTGGGTCCGGCCGGAACTGGCGGCGTATCCGGGCTTGTTCCGGCTCGTGCTGGTCCATGAGTTGAGGCACTGGAAATCGTCGCCGACGCGAGGCCCTCCGCGCCGGGGACTGCGCGGACTGCTGTCGCGCGCCGCCGAGGAATCCTACGCGCGCGCCGCCGAACTGCGCGGCGTCGGCTCGCTCAAGAGCCTCAAGGTTCCCGCCCTGGAGCGCGCGCTGCGCCAAGCGCAGGTGTCCCTGCGCCGCGACGCGCCTTACGAGATTTTGGTGCTGAATCCCGGCTCGGCGGAGTTGGAGGACCCGAAGCTGTACGCGGGCCTGTCCGGCGGCGCCGCCGCGGTGGTCGCGCGCGACGGCGCGGACCCAGCCGCGGCGCTGGGCGAGGCGGCGGGCAAGGGCTACCGGGCGGTCGTTCTCGGCGGACCGGCGGCGATCCTGCCCGCGCAGCACTCGCGGGACGCCGCCAAGCTGGAAGGCGCGTTGAGCCAGCTCGACAGCCTCTACGTGCTGGCCACGCGCCTGGTCGCGCGGCCGCAGATCTTTAAGCCCGGCAGTTCGGAGGCGCGCGCGTATTCGGAGCTGGCGGTCAAGGCTCAGCGCCTGCGCCTCCTCGGCGCTCCGCTTCAGGCCATGAGTTCCTTCGAGACCGAGGTGCGCCGTTTCTGGCGCCAGCTCGCAGCCACCCGGCTCAAGGGCGTGGCCGCCGCGGACATTGCCGACCGTCTCTACGCCGGCCTGCGCGACCGCGGCAGCGCGTTTCTGTCCTTTGGTCCCGAGGACCGCGGCGAGCAGACTTGGGAGCGCCTCCTGCGCTATTGGGAGTCCGAGGACGGCGGCCGCTTCGGCGTGACGCGCGTGGACCTGGAGGACGGCGGTCACATCCTGATCCTGCGCAAGCTGGAGGCGCGCGTCGGGCTGTGGTTGCGGCCGGTCAACGGCGGACGCATCGCGGTCTCGGTGCCGCGCGCGTCCGACTCGGAGGACGGCCGCGCCGCCGCCCGCCGGGCTTTGCTGGACGCGGGCTTCGCCGACCAGTTGAAGGTCTTCGCGGAGAACGGCGTCTCGGTGCGCCACGTGTTCGGCGCGGACGTGGGCCGCCAGGAGATTTATGTGACGGTGCCGCGCCGCCGCGCGGCCGCGATCCGCCGCTTCGTGGTCTCGCGCGCCGAGGCGACGATCGGCCGCTCCGAGGCGAACTTCCGCACGCATCTGGTCGAGTCCGGCGACATCCAAAACGTGCCGCCTGTGTGGAAGGCGGGCATCACCGGCAAGGGCGGCAAGATCCTATGGATCGACACCGGCGCCGACGCCACGCACGAGGATTTCGCCGGGCGCCTCGATGTCATCGACATGGTCGACGAGGGCCCCGAGGACTGGGTCGGCCACGGCACGCACGTGGCCGGCATCTCGATTTCCGGCGGCGCGCCGTTCCTGGGCATGGCGAAGGGGGCGACCGGAACCATGGCCAAGGTCTTCTCGCGCGACGGCAACGGCGCCTCCGACGGCGAGATCATGGGCTCGGCGGCGATCGCCCAGCAGAAAGGCTACGACGTGATCAGCCTGAGCCTGGGCAGCCGCGGCTCCTCGTCCGACAACCTGTCCGAGTTCCTGTCCCGGCTGACGCGGCAGAAGAACGCGGCCGGGGAATACCCCATCGTGTCGGCCAGCGCCGGAAACGCCGGCCCGTTCGACCGCACGCTGAGCCAGCCCGCGGCCGGCGTCGACGTGCTGGCCGTCGCCGCGGCGGCCAAGAGCTTGGACGACGGCCGTCCGGAGATTTCTTTCTACAGCTCGGTCGGTCCCGACGTGGACCGCCGCTTCGCCGTCAAGCGCTTCCGCCTGAAGCCCGAGATCACCGGCGTCGGCGGCGACGTGGTCACGCAACCCGGTACGGCCAACTTGTACAAATACGGCGTGTACTCGGCCAAGTCGAAAGACGCGCCGCGTTCGGCGTCGGACCTGGAAGACGGCCGTCACACCGGCATGTCGGGCACCTCGATGTCGAACCCGGCCGTCGCCGGGATCGCCCTTCTAGTCAAGCTCGCGATGAAGGCCGTCGGCGCGTTCACGCCGTTCGTGGCCGACAACCTGCCCTTCGCGGTGAAGGCCGTGCTGATGCGCTCGGCCCGCGATCTGGAAGCGCCGCTGTGGTTCCAGGGCGCGGGCCTGGTCGACGCGGGCGCGGCCGTCGCCCTGGTGGCGCGCGCCGCGGCCAAGAACCTGTCGCGACGCATGCGCGCGCTGGCGGGTCCGGTCTCCGCCGACCCGGACGCGGGCTGGGGCTGGCTTGAGCGCCTGAAGGCCGTCGTCGACGCCGAGGACCGGGTCTTCGACCAGGTTCCGGCCTCGGCCGCGACCGCCGCAGTGCCGTCGGAGGGTCCCGCCGACGGCGAGGCCGGGCCCGAGGACGAGCCCGCCGAGGACGCCGCACCCGAAGACCGCGCCGCCGCTGAGGCCGCGCGCGCCGCCGCGGCCAAGCGCTTCATGGCCGCGCGAGATCGCGAGGTCCCGGCGCTGGTCGCCGCGCTCAAGGACCCGGTGTGGCTTGTGCGCCAGCGCGCGGCGTTTACGCTGATGAACCTGCGCGCCTCGGCGGCGGCGCTGGCGCTGGGCGAGGCGGCGCTCAATGATTCGGACGCGCGCGTGCGTCAGACGGCCTTGCTGGCGCTGGCCGAGATCCCGACGCACGCGGCCGACGAGCTCCTGCGCGCGGCGTCTTCGGACCCGCGCTGGGACGTCGGCGTCTACGCGGCCTACGCGCTGGCGCGCCGCGGCGATCGCGGCGGCGTCGGCCGCATCGTCATGGAGCTTGGCAACGCCGACAAGCGCGCGCGCTTTGCTTCCGCGTGGCTGGCGGGCCAGTTGGGCGCGCAGGCGACCGCGGCTGAGGCGGAGGCGCTGTCGGCCCGGCTGAAGGATACCGCCGAGCGCGGCAACATCCGCCATCTGGCCGCGGCGTCGCTGTCCAACATCGCCGACGCCGCACCCGCGGCGCTCAGCGACCGCGTGGTCGCCGACATTCTCGATGCGGCGGGCTCCGGCAACGTCGCCCTGACGCGCACGCTGTCGCGGGTGTTTCCCGCCGCCTTGCGCGAGCGCGAGTTCGTCGCGCGCCTGCGCCGCGAGCCGCTGAAGAGCGTCGTCGTGAATTTCGTCCTGGCCAACAAGAGCGCTCTGCGGAAGCCGGGGGCGCTTGCGGAACTGGTGTTGACGCTGGCGCGCGCGGGCGCCGTGCCGCTGGACGCGCCGACCGCCCTGCCGGACCCTTCGGGCGCGGGAGTGGCCGGGGTGGACCCGGCGCTGGGACCGCTCGACGTGTTCGTGGCGGCGCCCTCCGGCCGAGGCCCGAGCGCCTACGCCGACGCGTCCGATCCGGCGGCGCTGTCCGAGGCGTTCTCGTCAGCGGGGCTGGACGCGGGTTTCTTATCGCGCTTCGAGTCCGCGCCGCGCGCGGCCCTGCCCGTGTCGGGAGGTCTGTGGCTGTCGGTTCCCGAGCACAAGCTTTACGCCTTGTCGCTGGCGCTGCAGGGCCGCGGCCTCAAGTCTCACTTGGTCCGGCCCGAGACGCCGCTGGTCGCGGCGGACGCGCCGGCCGCGTCCGGAACGACGCTCGATCTGACGAGGGACGCAGCGCCGACCTTGCCCGCGAACGCGGACCTCTCTTGGGTGCGCGTGCGCGCGTCCGCTCCGGTGTCGGAGGCGCGGGCGCTGGCGGCGCTGGAGCAGGTCGCCGCGCGCGCCCGCGGGCGCGGCCCGACGGTCGTCTCTCTCGCGTTGTCCGCGCCGATCGGCCGCGGGACCGCGCTGTCGATGCTGGTCGACCGGCTGGTCCTTTCGGGCGTCGGCGTGGTCGTCGGCGCGGGCGACGGCGGACCGGCGTCGGGCACGACCGCGGGGCCGGCGGACGCGGGGCCGGCCGTCATGGTCGCGGCGGCGGGTCCCGACGCGGACTTGCAGTTCTACTCGGGGCGCGGCACGCCGCAGTCGCCGCGACTGTCCTGGACGGACCGCGTCGACCCGCTGAAACCCGGAGAATCCGCCGACGCGGCGCGCACGGTCGGCACGGGTGCTGCCGCCGAGCGCAGCGCCGGGACGCTCGCGGAGTTGGCGCGCGTCATGGCCGGCGCGTTTTCCGCGCGCGGACGGGCCCTGCCCGACGGCTGGTTCTTATGGCTGGTTTCCGTGGTGAAAGCGGCGGCGGCGCCGATGCCGGGCTACGCTCCGCATGAGGTCGGCGCGGGACTGCTCGACGCGGGCCGCGCGCGCGCGGAGCTCGTGCGCCGCCTGGGCGACCTCGACTCGGTCGCGAGCGAGGCCGACGCGCTCGTCGCGGCCCCGGTCCCGGGGACCCGAAGGAAGTAGGCCTTTTTCCTCTCCCGGCTCGGTCCCAAGGGCCCAGTCTTTCCACCGCCCATCTTCCATAATGAAGTCATGAGGCGCTCGCGCGCTGGAATATCCGGACTGCTGGCCTTCGCCCTCGCGGCGGCGCCCGTGTCCGTCGCCGCGCAGGTCGTCGCGATTTCAGGCGCCTCCTCCGACGCCGCCGCGGTTCTTGCCGCGACGGCGTCGTCCGGTCCGACGGCGGCGCCGTCCGCCGTCGTCCTTGCCCCGGCCTTGAGCGGGGGCCTGGCGGCGGCGTTGCCGGCGGCCGCGGCCGTCCCGGCCGCCGCGTCGATTCCAACGAACGCTTCGGCCGCCGCCGCTCCCGCCGCTCCTGCGGCCGCCGCCGCCGCCCCCGCGGCTAAAACCGTCGCCGCGTCGGCCCGCGCTCTGCCCGGGCTGGCCGCCTCCGTTCGAGCGCTCTCGGCCGCGTCCGCGGACGGGGCGAAAGCGCCGCTGCTTGAGCGCCTATTTGCCGGAGCGCCCGCGACCGCAGACACGTCGTGGTGGAAAGACTCGGCGGCGACGCGCCGCGCCGTGAGCGTGCCGCTCTACGCCTTGCGCCGCGGGAGCGGCGACCCCGGCATCGGCAAGTACGCGGACCTGGGGCGCTACTACCGCGAGACGCTCAAGGCTCAAGGCGTCGACGCGGTTCTGCTTCTGCCGCACTTCGCGACGCGCGCCGAGAGCCCGTACGCGCCCGCCAGCCTGGACGCGGTCGACGAGGACAACGTCGATTGGTCCGAGGTGCCCGAGGTCCGCGCGCGGCCCGACCTGCTTTCGCGCCTGCGCGCGGCGCCCGGCGAGCGGCAAAGCGTCGACTACACGTCGGTGCGCGCGCGGGAGTCGGCCGTTGCAAGCGAAGCTTACGCGGATTTCGCGCGCGGAGAGCTGGCGCGCGGCGGCGCGCGGGCCGACGATTACCGCCGCTTCCTGAGGGACAACTCCTCGTGGCTGGACGAGTATGCGGACTTCATGGTTCTTTCCCGGCGCATCGCCAAGCCCGCTCTCGATTGGACCGAGGGCGACGTCGCGCTCGCGCGCGGCGGCGAGGGCTTCGCGCGGGAAGCGGACGCGCATCGCTTCGCGCAGTGGGTCGGCCGCGCGCAGCTGCGCGCGGCCCTCGACGAGATCCATCGCGCGGGCGGCAAGGCGCTCTTCGATATTCCGATGTTCCGCTCCAAGGACGGCGTCGACGCGTGGAAACGTCCGGAACTGTTCACGGACCTGCGGACGCGCAACCCGGGCGTGGTCAACGCCTGGGTCCATGAGAATTGGGGCGACCTGGCGCTCTGGAATTGGACGCGGCTCAAGGCCGACGGCTACCGGGCCGCGCTCGCGCCGTTCGAGCGCTGGCTCGATTTCGGTTTCGACGGCGCGCGCGTCGACGCGCTGCACTTCGCCTACCGGTTCGGCAACGGCCAGCTGGCCAGCGGCGATGAGCCCGGCGACGAGTACACGCGCGCCCTCGGCGCGGTCTTCGCGCGCCGAGGGGCTTTCCCTTTGGCGGAGGCCTTCGAAGGCAAGGACGCCGACGCCCGCGCCGCCGGTTTTGCGACGGTCGGAGGCGACTGGAAGAACGTGAGCTCGCACGACGACCCGCGCTCGCCGGACTTCCTGGAGCGCTATTTCAGCGCGCTGGCGCAGCGGGCGTCGGGGGCGTGCGCTAAATTCGTCGCGTGGACTTTGGGCGACGAGTGGCGCGATCCGTTTCCCGTCAAGGAAATGCGCGGCGGCAAGTCCTATTGGGACTACCGCATTCCGTTGCCCTCCGACGCGGACTACGCGAGCCGCGCGCGCTTCGACGCGCGGCCGCAGTTGAGGGTCATGAAAAACGCGAGCGACGGCGACGTCTGGAAGGACCCGGCGGCGGTGCGCGCCCTGCTGACCGAGGCGGCCGACGGCTTCGTCAAGCACGAGGGCGGCTCGGTGCAGATCTGGGCGGCGGATATGGACTGGTTCTTGGAAGAGTGGGGCCGCGACACGTTCGTGTCCTTGCCCGGACTGCTGCTGTCGACCGGACGCTTCGACGAAGCCAAGGAAAACATCCGCCGCTTCGCCCGGTTCGAGCACGACGGCCTGATCCCGAACAAAATCTGGGACGCGTCGCGCTGGTCGCCGCAAAATCCGGACGGCGCGGACTACAACACCTCCGACGGCCCGATGTGGTTCGTGCAGGCGGTGCGCCGCACCGCCGAGGCGAGCGGCGACCCGGCCTTCGCCGCGGAAATGGCGCCGGTGATCCGGCGCATCATGGCGCGCTACCGCGCCGGCACAGGCTACGCGCGCTACGGCCGCTTCAACCGCATCGGCATGGAGGACGACGGTCTGGTTTCGGTGCCCGCGCAGTCCACCTGGATGGACGCCGATCCCGACGGCCGCGACCATCCGGTGACGCCGCGAAACGGCAAACCCGTGGAAATCAACGCGCTGTGGTATGCGAACATCCGCTACCTGGCGGGACTGGAGCGGCGCCTGGGCGACGGGACTTCCGCCGACGATTGGAGCGCGCTGGCGGATAAGGTTCAGGCGTCCTTCAATGAACAGTTTTGGTTCGAGACGCCGGACAACCGCGCCGCCTGGGGCGGGACCGGCGGCGCCCTGCGCGATGTGGTGGGCGGCGACCCGCACGGCGACGCGATCCGCCCCAACATGCTCTTCGCCGTGAGCCTGGGCGGCGACCTGCTCAGCCCGGAGCGCCGCGCCGCCGTGGTGCTGGCGGCCACGCGCGACCTGCTGACGCCCTACGGTCCGCGCACGCTGTCGCCGCGCGACAGCCAATACCGGGAGCGCTACGACACCTCCCAGCCGGCGTCGCTCAAAGACCAGGCCTATCATCAAGGCACGGTGTGGCCGTGGCTGATGGGCGCCTACGTGGACGCCCTGGCGCGCGTACGTCGCGACCAGGGCTGGAGCGACGAGCGCGTGCGCGAGGAAGCGCGCGGCCTGCTTGCGCCGCTGGCGCGCGCGCTGGCCTCGCGCCCGGAGGGCTCCTTGCCCGAGGTCTTCGACGGCGGCCGCGCGGACCCGCGCCTGACGGGCGCGTCGCTGGACGACCCGCGCGGCCTGGGTTCGCTCCTGTCCGGCGCGCCCACCGACCAGAACCCGGGCGGCACGCGCTCTCAGGCCTGGAGTGTCGCGGAAATTCTGCGCGCGGTCTTCGAGCGCGGGCTGGTGGCGCCCGGCTACGACGGGTCGCGCTGAGAGTTCCTTGCGGCAAATGCGCCGCATAGGGCTAAGGTCCTAAGGGCGGTAGGTCTTCCGGCCCTGAACAGGGGGCGGTATTATGGCTACCATCGAATTGGGCCTCATGGCCCAAACCGACCATGATCCTTCCACTGCTCTTCATGCTGGCCGCGGCGCACCCGGCGCTGGCGGCACCCGACGCGGAGGTCGTCTCGGCTTTGGCGCAGTTGCGCGGCCAGGCGGGTTCGGCCCTCGTCGTCCCGCCGCCGCCGGCGCCTCCGGCGGCGCCCGCGCCTACCGATTGGGCCGGCTATCGGAAAAAATTGGAGACTACGGCGGGCGCGTTGGACGCGGGCCGCAACGCGATCCGTTTTTTGGTCGACGCTCAGGCGGCGGACGCGCTGTCGCTCGATGTTTCTCGCGCGGCAAGCTCCATTCATATCGAGGTCTTTCAGTGGCAGGGTGACGCCGACGGCCTGGCCTTTGCGCGCGCGCTGACCGCCAAGTCCGCCGCGGGGGTGCGCGTGCGCGTACTGCTGGACCAATACGGAACCGATCCCGACGATCCTCAGGTCGCCGCTTTGCTGGCGGTGCTGCGCGGCGGCGGCGTTCAGGTTTTGATGCGTCCGGCGCCGTTCTTGGACGGCCATCTGGATCACCGTAAGGTGGTGGTCATCGACGGGACGGTGGGCTTTGCCGGCGGCATGAACATCGGCGGCCGCTATCAGGCCCAGTGGCACGACCAGTTGAGCGAGATCCGCGGTCCGGCCGTGGCGGATTTGCAGAGGGCGTTTCTCTCCCAGTGGCGCGCCTTGGGGGGGACCGTCGGCGCCGACGAGGTTCTTTTTCCGGCGTCGGCCGCTCAGGCCGGGGGCTATAAAACGCTGGTCGTCGCTCATGAGGGCGGCGGCAAGGACAAGAATATCAAGCACGCCTACCTGGACGCCTTCGCGGGCGCGCAGCGGCTCATCCGTGTGGCCGATCCGTATCTGGTGGACGCCGACATCGTCGCGGGCCTGGAGGCCGCGGCGCGGCGCGGCGTGAAAGTTCAGATCATCGAGCCGCGCCTCAACGATCAGAAAATCGTGCAGGGCGCGGCGCGCGCCTACTATCCCGGATTGATCGCGGCGGGCGTTGAAGTGTACGAATACCTGCCGCGCATGGCGCACGAGAAGGTGGCCGTCGTCGACGACGAGTGGACCACGTTCGGCTCTTCGAATCTGGACGCGCGCAGCCTGGCCGACAACGACGAGCTTAATATCGTGGCCTTCGGCTCCGGGCTGGCCGACGACGTGGAGGGCGTGCTCTTCGAGCCGGACCTGAAGAACAGCGCGCGCATCATCAGCTACGACCCCAGCCTGGGGCAGGTCATCGAGCGCTCCGTGTCCTGGCTGATGGAGCGAAAAACGCCGTCGGCTCCCGCGCTCTGAGCGACGCGAACGGGGGCGCGAGGGCACCCGTCGAGCCTATTTACCGAGGGCAACAGCGGAATCGGTGCCGAGAAGCTGGGGCATTTGGTCGCGGCCGTCCTCGCGCGCCGCGTCCGCGACCTTCGGCCGCAGGTAATCGTATAGCGTCTTGACCGTGCCCTTGCCGCCGCTCCGGTTCAGCCCCTTGAGCAGATAGTAAGTGAATAGCCCGTGGCCCTCGGCGTCGGCCGTGCCCGTGACCTCGTCCGGGCCGGTGGCGGCCAGCACTTCAAGCCTGCCCACGCGGCCGCCCCCGACGTCGATTTTCGTGACCAGCGGGCGCAGGCCCTGGGGGATCACGGAGCGGCCGCCGGCGCCGGAGAAACAGGAATCCAGCGCGACGACGATGCGGCGCGCCGCGAGGGCGTTGAGCTTCGCGTAGAGACGCTTGACCGGATAAGCCGTGCTGGCGAGAAACTTCGGGTCGCCGTCCCACGGCAGCAGGTAG
>JABEUV010000006.1 GCA_013044195.1 Elusimicrobiota bacterium
CCTCCAGACAACGCGCTTTCGGCGCTGTTCAGCAGCATCGTAGATGAGTTGACGAGCTCAGTTCGGGTGACATTTTAGATGAGTTGATTCGCGGCCTTGGCGGGGTCGGCTGGGAAATGCTAGCTTTAGTCATGAGCGAGACAGAGGTTGTGCGTCGCACGGCCTTGCATGAATCCCACCAACGCTTGGGCGGCCGCCTGGTCGATTTCCATGGTTGGGAACTGCCGGTCCAATATGAATCCATTTTGCGCGAGCACGAGGCCGTGCGCGCGCGCTGCGGCCTGTTCGACGTCTCGCACATGGGCCAGGTGTTCGTGACCGGCCCGCAGGCGCTCGCCTTCCTTCAAAAGGTCAACGCCAACGACATATCCAAGATCGGGCCGGGCAAGGCCATCTACTCCCACCTACCCAACGAGGCGGGCGGCGTCGTCGACGACGTGATCGTGTCCTGCCTGGCCAAGGACCGCTACCTAGTCGTGGTCAACGCGGCGACGGCCGACAAGGACTTTGCTTGGTTCCGCGCTCAGGCCAAGGGCTTGGACGTGGTCTTGGAAAATAAGTCCGACGACTACGGCATGATCGCCGTGCAGGGCCCGAAGGCCGCGGCCTTGGTCGCCCTGCTGGCGCCGGCCGCCGCGGCTCTGCCGCGCTTCGGCGCGCTGGAGCTGGACCTTTACGGAACGCCGTCCATCATCACCCGCACCGGCTACACCGGAGAGGACGGCGCGGAGTTCATCGTTCCCAATCATATTGTCGTACGCGTCTGGGAGGACCTGCTCGCGCAGGGCCGGTCGCTGGGCGCCGCGCCTTGCGGCCTGGGCGCGCGCGACGTCCTGCGCCTGGAGGCCGGCTATCTACTCTATGGCCAGGACGTCGACGACGCGCACAGCACGTATGAGGCGAACTACGGCTGGGTGGTCAAGCTCGATAAGGGAGATTTCATCGGCCGCGCCGCGCTGGCGCGCCAAAAAGCCGAAGGCGTCAAGCGCCGCCTGACCGGCGTGAAGCTTCTGGAGCGCGGCGTTCCGCGGCCCGGAGCGCCGGTGCTGATCGACGGCCGTGAGGCGGGCCGGCTGTGCTCGGCGACCTACTCGCCCGCGCTCCAGGCCGGCATCGGCGTCGGCTATCTTGACCGGCCGGACCTTGCCGCGGGGACGCAGTGCGCGGTGACCCTTTATGGCCGCGACGTTCCCGCGCAGATCGTGAAAGTTCCGTTCTTCCAGTCGCCCCATCTTAAAAAGGGAGCCTGACATGCTTGACCCCAAGAGCCTGAAATACCAGAAATCTCACGAGTGGTTTTCCGCCGACGGCACCGTCGGCATCTCCGACCATGCGCAAAAGGAGATCACCGACGTGGTCTTCGTCGAGCCGCCCAAGGTCGGCCGCCACGTCAAGCGCGGCGAGGCCTGCTGCGTGGTCGAATCGGTGAAGGCCGCCTTCGACATCTACGCGCCCGTCTCCGGAGAGATCGTCGCGGCCAATGCGGAGGCCGGCAAGAATCCGGCCCTGGTCAACCAGGACCCGTACGGCAAAGGCTGGCTGTTCAAGATCAAGGCGTCCGCGCCGGATGACGCGGCCGCGCTGATGAGTGCTTCGGACTACGAGACGTTCATCGCTTCCGAGGCCGCGCATGGAAGCCATTAAGGAGCGCCCCACGGCCGCTCTTGCGCCCGTCGACGATTTCTCCCGCCGCCACATCGGCTCCGGCCCGGCCGATCAAGACGCGATGCTGGCGGCACTCGGCCTGAAGAGCCTGGACGCGCTGATCGATGCGGTGGTGCCGTCCTCGATCCGCCTCAAGCATCCTTTGAACTTGCCCGCCGCCCTCCCGGAGGCGCAGGCGCTCGCGGAGCTCCGCGCCCTGGCCTCCAAGAACCAGGTCTGGCGCTCGTATCTGGGCCAAGGCTATCACGGCACGCTCACGCCTCCCGTGATCCTGCGCGAGGTGCTGGAGAACGCCGGCTGGTACACCGCTTACACGCCTTACCAGCCGGAGATCTCCCAGGGGCGACTGGAAGCCCTGCTCAATTTTCAGACCATGGTCATCGACCTGACCGGCCTGCCCGTGGCCAACGCGTCCTTGCTCGATGAGGGTACCGCCGCCGCCGAGGCGATGGCGCTGTGCCTGCACGCCGCCGAGGACGCCGCCGGACGCGTTTTTTTCGTCTCCCAGGACTGCCATCCGCAGACGATCGCGGTCGTGAAGACCCGCGCGCGTTCCTTAGGGGTGGAGGTTTTCGTCGGTCCGTCGACGGACGTCTCCGGCCGCAAGCTCCTCGGCGCGCTGGTCCAGTATCCGGACACGCGCGGCGCGGTCAAGGACTGGTCGAAATTCGCCGAGACCGTGCACGCGGCGGGCGGATTGCTGGTCGTCGCCGCCGATCCGCTGGCGCTGACCTTGCTCAAGGCGCCGGGAGAATTCGGCGCCGACATCGCGGTGGGCTCCACCCAGCGCTTCGGCGTGCCCATGGGCTTCGGCGGGCCGCACGCGGCTTATCTGGCCGTGAAGTCCGAGCTCCAGCGCCGCATTCCCGGCCGCATCGTCGGCGTGTCCAAGGACGCGAGCGGCAAAACCGCCCTGCGCCTGGCCTTGCAGACGCGTGAGCAGCACATCCGCCGCGAGAAGGCGACCAGCAACATCTGCACCGCGCAGGTCTTGCTCGCCGTGATCGCCGGGATGTATGCCGTTTATCACGGTCCGGAAGGCCTGACCCGCATCGCGTCGCGCGTTCGCGCGTTGACGTTGAGTCTTCGTGCCGGCTTGAAGCGGTGCGGCTTTGAAGTGGGGTCCGATCCGATTTTCGACACCGTCCTTGTGAAGTCGTCGGAGTCGAAGATCGCGGAGATTCTTTCCGCGGCGAAGGCGAAGAAAATCAATCTTCGCGTCCTCGACAAGACGACGCTGACCGTCACGTTGGACGAAACCACGACGGAGGCCGACCTCCAAGATCTTCTCGCCGTTTTCGGCGGAACGAAGACTTTGCCCACCGTGGGGGAGTTGTTGACCGAGGAGGACCCGCTTCCCGCGGCCCTGAAGCGCCAGTCCAAATTCCTGACCCACAAGGTCTTCAACGAACACCGCTGCGAGCACGAGATGCTGCGATATCTGCGCAAGCTCGAAAGCCGGGACCTGTCCTTGGTCCACTCCATGATTGCGCTGGGCTCCTGCACGATGAAGCTCAACGCCGCCGCCGAGATGCTGCCGGTGACCTGGCCTGAGTTCGGCGGCCTGCACCCATTCGTGCCGGCCGAGCAGGCCGCGGGCTACGCGCAGTTGGCCGTGCAATTGGAATCGTGGCTGGCGGAGATCACCGGCTTTGCCGCCGTCAGCCTCCAGCCCAACGCGGGCTCGCAGGGCGAATACGCGGGCCTGCTGGCCATCCGCGGAGCGCTCGACGCGCGCGGACAGTCGCACCGCAAGATCTGCCTGATCCCGGTCTCCGCCCACGGCACCAACCCGGCGTCGGCCGTGATGGCGGGGATGAGCGTGGTGTCGGTGGCCTGCCTGGAAGACGGAGACGTCGACCTGGCCGACCTGAAGAAAAAGGCCGAGGAGCACAAGAACGATCTGGCCTGCCTGATGGTGACCTACCCGTCGACGCACGGCGTCTTCGAAGAAAAGATCAAGGACATTTGCGCCGCCATCCATGAACGCGGCGGACTGGTCTACATGGACGGCGCGAACATGAACGCCCAGGTGGGCCTGTGCCGCCCCGGCGACATCGGCGCCGACGTCTGCCACTTGAACCTGCACAAGACCTTCTGCATCCCGCACGGCGGCGGCGGCCCCGGCATGGGACCCATCGGCGTGGTCCAGGAATTGGCCGCCTTCCTGCCGGGCGCCGGCAAGTCCGGGCCCGTCAGCGCCGCCCCCTTGGGCTCGGCGTCGATCCTGCCGATTTCCTGGATGTACATCCGCATGATGGGCCCGGACGGCCTGGCGCGCGCCACGAAGAACGCGATCTTGAACGCGAACTACGCCGCCAAGCGGCTGGACGCCCATTACCCCGTCCTCTTCAAGGGAAAAAACGGATTGGTCGCGCATGAATGCATCGTCGATCCGCGCGGGTTTAAAGCGGCCACGGAGATCTCCGCCGACGACATCGCCAAGCGCCTGATGGACTACGGCTTCCACGCGCCCACGGTGTCCTTCCCCGTCGTCGGCGCCATGATGATCGAGCCGACCGAGTCGGAGCCGAAGGCCGAGATCGACCGCTTCTGCGACGCGCTGATCGCCATCCGTGCCGAGGCGGCGAAGGTCGAGAAGGGCGAGTGGTCCAAGACTGACAACCCGCTCAAGCACGCGCCGCACACGGCCGAGGCCGCGACGGCCGACGCGTGGACCCACGCCTACAGCCGTGCGACGGCCGCTTACCCGGCGCCCTGGCTGCGCGAGCGCAAATTCTGGCCCGCGGTCGGCCGCATCGACGGGGCCTACGGCGACCGCAACTTCTTCTGCTCTTGCTCGGCACTGAGCTGAACGTCGCGGCACTCGACGCCGCGGGCCAGATGGCCCTCGACGAGGCCGTCCTGCTGGCGGCCCCCGCCGGGGCGCTGGTCCTGCGCGTCTACCGCTGGTCCGGCCATGCCTGCACGTTCGGCTACTCCCAGCCCTACCGCGCCGCGCGCGCGGCCTGCGACGCGCGCGGCTGGACCGACGTCGAGCCGGTGCGCCGCGCGACCGGCGGCGGCATCGTTTTCCACGACGGCGACGTCACGTTCAGCCTGGTCTTTGCGTGGGAGCGCACCTGGGCGCCCGATTCGATTTATAAGAACATCCACCGCGCCGCGCACCTGGGCCTGAAGCAGGCCGGGGCGGCGACGTCCCTTAATTCACCGCCGCGTCGCCCGCTGGGCGCGGCGGCCGCGTGCTTCGCGCGCGCGGAGCCGATGGATTTGGTTCTTGCGGACGGTACAAAGGTTTTGGGCGGCGCTCTGCGCAAGCGCGACGGTAAAGGGCTTTATCAAGGTTCGTTGCGGCTTGAACGCCTGGGCCTGACCCCGCAGGCCGCCGCCGAAGCCGTGGCCGAGGGCGCGGCGCGGGAGTTCGGCCGCGCGCCGTCGCGCGAGTTGGCCCCGCAATGGCTTGCGGCCGCGCGGGACATCGCGACGCGCTACCGCTCTCGCGATTGGAATCAGAGGAGATAGCATGAAGACCTTCGTGCTGTGCAAGCTCACCCCCGGAAAAGAGCAGACGGCGGTCACCACCATCCGCGCCATCGAAGGCGTCACCGAGGTGTACATGGTGTTCGGAGGCTGGGACATGATCCTGTCCGCCGAGGCCGACACCGTCGACAAGCTCTCCGGGCTGATCGTCAGCCGCGTGCGCGCCGTCGACGGCGTGGCCGCGACGGAAACCCTCGTCACGACGAATCTATGAGCGCCGCAGGCTCGCTTGCGCCCACGCGCGAGCGCGCCTTCCTTGCGGCCGTGGCGCTGGCGGCGCGTGTCGGTTTCGTCGCCGCCGCTTCCGCGGCCACGGGCGTCGCCTGGCGCGACCTCGCGCTCCGATACGACGGCCATTGCTACATCCTGATCGCGAGCACTATCCCGCGGCTCTATGTCGGCGCACCCCCGTTGTTTCCGGCCCTGCGCGACCCCGCGTTCTTGACCGGCTGGTTTCCCCTATATCCGGCGTTGATCCGCGCGGCCTCGGGACTTACCGGGGGCCTGCGCGCCGCGGCTTTGGTCGTTTCATGGGTCAGTTCCGCCGCGGCGACGGTCCTGTTTCATCGCCTTGCCGGTCGCTTCAGTTCTCGGCCGGGGCTCATGACGCTTGTCTTTATTTTTTTCCCGCCGATGTGGCTTGTCGCGGGAAGCCTCGGTTTCGTCGAGCCGGTCTTCGTCTGTGCGGCGATCGCCGCGGTTTTGGCCGCGCTGGAGGATCGGCCCTGGGCGTGTGCGGCGGCGGCGGCCGTCGCCGTGCTCGCGCAGAAGTGGGGCCTCATCGTTCCGGCGATCGTGCTGCTGATCGTCTTGGACCGGGGAGGCCTTGCCGAGGCTCGACGCTTCCGGCCGGTCCTTCTGTCCCTGGTGCCCTTGGCGGCGCTCCAAGCCTATCTGGGCGCGGTTTTTCACGATCCTTTCGTCAATCTGAGAGTCGCGCGGGAGAATTTCGGAGGAACCCTATTGGGGTTTCCTTTCGCGTCCCTGCTGCGCGGCCTGACGCATCCGCTGGTCCCGTCGGATATATTCGGCCGCGTTTGCCTGATCGCCAATGCCGTGGTCTATTCGGCCGTTGCGGTCGTCGCATGGCGGCGCGGCGTGCGCGCGCAAAGGCCGTTGTTGATCTGGCTGACGGCGACGCTCTCGTTCGTGTTCTGTCTTGGCGGGGGCGACTATGAAGCTTATAATTTTCCGCGATTTCTTCTGCTGGCCGCTCCCGCGGCCATCCTGCTGTTAGAACCCTTTGCTCCTCGGAAACCGTCTTTGGCCGCTCTCGCCGCACCGCTGGCTATTCTGCCTTTTATTTTCGGCATCATCGAAGTGGCCCGGACCGAGGCCATTCTGCGGCGCAGCGGCTTGGTCTCGGTGCTGGCGGCGGAGTCGGCCGTTTTGCGTTGAGCGGCGGCGGCGTCCCGTCAGCGCTGGAATGCGGGGTCCGCGGCCTGAATCAGGAACTCGTCGGCGGCGTCGCGGCCCAACGCGAACGGCACGGGGCCGAAGCCCGCGTCGTAGAAGCCCGCCGTACCGTCCGGTACGTCGGTCAGTTCCAAGCCGAGAAACGCCGGAGTGCGGATGTCGTCGAGCACGCTCAACTCAGCGCGCAGCGGCTTGGCCACCGGAAAAGTCGCGGAATTGTCGAGCGAGACGCACAGGCGCGCGCCGGGCGCTAGTGCCGGACGGCGATAGTCGAAGGCCCGGGCGCCCTCGCGCTCCATGTAGTACTGAAACCCCCAGTGGCCGATGAAGAACACGTCGCGGCCCTCGCGCAGAAAGGCGCGCGCCCGGCCCGCGGCGAAGTCTCGACTCGCCGAGGCCTGGCCGGCGTCGGCGCGCGCCAGCAGCAGCGACATAATCATGGTCGGGACCAGGACCCACGGCCAGCGATCGAGCAGGCGCAGTCCGCGAGGCGACGCCTCCAGGCCGCGCGCCGCCAGAAGTGCTGCCGGAAAGAACGCGGGCAGAAGGGCGCGCTCGTTGACGGTCCAATTGACCAGGCCGGCGAAGACGAGCGTCCCGAAAAGCCAAAGCGCCAATAGCAAGGACTCCGCGTCCGGTCGAGCCGCCGCGCCGGCGGCGGCCGCCGCGATCAGTAGGCCGCCGCCCAGGCACAGGACGAGCCACTCGGCCCGGACGGCCGCGGGCACGGCGGACGCGGTGAGTGCTGCCGCCGCGACGGCCGCCGCCGCGATCAGCGACCAGCGCCCGAGGCTGCGCGCGGCGGCAAGAAGGGCAAGCGGCCACAGCGCGCCGCCGCCGAGGAAAGCGGCCGCGACCAACGTCGACGGCGGCCCCGGCGGGCGCGGACCCAGCGCGAAGCCGCCGGAGGCGATCGGGTGGAAGAAGCCGCACTGCGTTTTGGAGTACAGGCCCCACGCCGCGACAGCCGCCGGCGTGCAGAGAAACGACAAGAGGTGGATGGAGGCGCGCTTCGTCTTGAACAGCCAGTAGACCAGGCACAGCGGGACCAGCGCCAAGCCGAAATATTTCGTCAGCGCCGCGGCCGCGGCGGCGGCGGCGGCGGCCCACAGCCAGGCTTCGCGCCCGGGCTCGGCGGCGACCATGGTCGCCAGCACGCCCGCCAGCCAGAACGTCAGCAGCGGCACGTCGGCCATGACGCTCGTCGCTGAGACGAAGAAAGCCGGAGCCGCAAGGCTTGCCAGCGTCGCGGGCCAAGGGCGGCGGCACAAACGGCGCGCGATCATCATCATCAGCGCGGCGCAGGCGGCGGCGAAAGGCAGAAAGGCCAGGTGCGTCCAGACCTCGCGCTCACGCGCCCAATGCCCGACCGCCGCCAAGTAGTAGCTGTCGAGCGGCGGGTTGAGGTAGACCAGCCAAGCCGGGACGGGCGTGACGCTCCAGTTGAAGAAAAAATCGAACGGCCTCAGCGGGTGCGCGGCGATCTGGCGCGCCAGGCGCAGGAACAGCGCGTCGTCGATGTGGTAGGCCTTGCCCGTAAACGGGAGCAGCGCCGCGGCCGTCGCCAGCGCCGCGACGGAGGGGGCCCAATCCGCGCGCGTCTTCACTTCAACTCCACGATGGAGAACTCTTCCAGCGGTTCGCGGCTGAAGGCGAACGGCAGGAAGCCCCAGACGCTGGAGTAGAAGGCGGCCTCGTCGTTGCCGCCGCTGATCAGGCGCAGGGGAATGGGCTCTTCAAGCGTCCAGGTCGTCACGTCGGCGGGTCGCGGATGCGTCGGGCGCAGGCCGGTCGAGTTGATCTTGAGCACCGCGACGACGTCGCCGGGGCGCGCCAGGTCCCAGCCGCCGCGGTCCGCGTCCAGGCCCTGTCCGCCGGAACGGCTCAACTCGTCGCCCAGCGCCATGCCGCCGGTATACCAAACGCGACGGCCCTTGTCCAAATAGTCCCGCTTCAATTGAAGCGCGAAGTTCTTCTGCGCGTCGGCAAAGCGCGTGTCGACCAGGCCCAGCGCCAAGGTCAGCGCCGTGGTCGCGGCGAGGCTCAGCGCGTAGAGACGGCGCCGTTGCCTTGTCTCCAGGCGCTCCTCCAGAGTTTGCGCCGCCGCGAAGGCCAGCGGAGGCAGAGCGAAAAAAATGACCCGCGTCGTGATCGACCAATACGCGGCGCAGAAGACCAGCGCCGAGATCAGCCACGACAGCCACAGCATGCCGCCGGGCTTGCGTCGTCCGTCCCAGACGATGACGCAGGCCCACGCCGCGGCGGCGGCGAAAGCGATGCCGGTCAAACGGTCGACCAAGTTCGGGCCGGGGACAAGGTCGAATGGCGGCGAGAACAGGAGTGCGGCGCCCGCCGCGACGATCAATCCCGCCTTGAGGCCGGGACGGCGCGCGCGCAGGGGCCACAGCGCGGCCGCGGCCCCGCAGCCGCCGGTGAAGGCCAGCAAGGCGCGCAGTCGGTGGCTCCACGCGGACGTGGGAAAGCGCGCGGTGAAGGCCAAGGTGTCGCGCGTGGCGGAGAACGCCGAGCCGCCGATCAAGGCGTCGCCCGCCAGGTACAGCGCCAAGCCCGCGCCCGTCGCGGTCAGATAGGCGGCGGTGCGCGCGGGCTTGACCCCGCGCGACAAGCACCATGCCGCCGCCGGAATCAGAAAAAGCGCGGCGTGATACTTGCACAGCAACGCCGCGTCGAGCAATGCCGCCGAGGTCCAGAACCAAGGCGCGGAATTTTCGTCAAGCGACTGGAGCAGCGCGGCCAGCCCGGCCAGGCCGAAGGCGGCGGCGGCTTGCTCGCCCATCAGGTGGCCCATGTTGATGAGCCAGGCCGGGCCGGCGATCACCGTCAAGGTCGGCAGTAGAGGATGCTTTAAGAAGCGCGCGGCGATCAGATACAGCGACAGCCCCGCCGCGACCGCCAGGGGCAGCATGGTCAGGCGCAGGGCCAGCTCACCACGACCGGCCAGCTTCAGCGCGAGCGCCAGCAGGTAGTGATACAGCGGCGGATTATTGCTGGTCAATTCGTAAGGCAGCGCGCGCCCGAACCAGGTGTAGGTGAACGCGTAGGGATGGAAGGGATCGACGAGGATGTGCGCGGCGGCGGCCAGATTCGAAGGCTCGTCGCCGCTGTAGGCCTTCGCCAGGAATGGAGAAAAGGCCAGCACGGTGAAGGCGGCGACGGCGGCAAGCTCCTGTCGGGTTCGTGAGGTCATGCGGGCGCGCGGCGATACTACCAAACGGGGCGCGCGCCGCGGGGCGCGGGCGGCGCGGCGTCCTCCGGCGGCGGCTCGGTCGGCGGGACCTCGTCGGAGATCGGTGGTTCGGGCCACAAACCCGAAGCGCGCATGCGCGCGGCGATGCGCGCGGAGTTTCGCGCGACGTAGCGCCCGGGCTTGGCGGGGTTCCAACGCCGCGGGTTGGGCAGGACGCAGGCCAGCGCGACGGCCTCGTCGGCGTCCAGGTCGGCGCAGGGCTTGTCGAAGTAGGCATGCGCGGCGGCCTCGCAGCCGAACACGCCGGGACCCCACTCCACGACGTTCAAATAGAGCTCCAGCACCCGGCGCTTGCCTAAAACGCGTTCCAAGCGCCGCGCAATCAGGATTTCCTTGAGCTTGCGCAGGGGATTCTTCGACGGCGACAGGTAGAGATTGCGCGCCAATTGCATGGCGATGGTGCTGCCCCCGACGGCGGCGCGCCGCTCCTTGAGGTCGCGCCGCCAAGCCGCGCGCAGGGCGCCCCAGTCCACGCCGTCGTGGCGCCAGAACTCGTCGTCCTCGGCGGTCACCACCGCGTCGCGCAGCAGCGGGGAGACGCGGTCATAGGGGACCCAGGTCCAGCGCAGGTTCAGCCGCCGTCCCGCCGCGGCGGCCTGGCGGCGGCGCAGTTCCATGTAGGCGGTCGTCCTGGGCGGCGCGCGCTTGAGCGCGCGCACGTCGGGAAGCCAGACCGTCCAAACGGCGGCGGCGAGCACCGCACCCGCCAGCGCCGCGGCCGCCCCTGCGGCGCGGGCGCGCGTCATGAGGCGATTATAACAATCTCGGGCGGTCGCCGGGCATTGAAGAGGGGGGCCGCTTATTGATTCAATGGGGGGATGACGGCTGAAACGGGAAAATTGATCCTCGCGGTGGACGACGACGAGGGCGTGCGCGAGTTTTTGACCTTCCTGCTGAAGAAGCTGGGGCACCGCGTGGAGACGGCGGTGGACGGCGAGGAGGCGGCGCGCAAGGCGGTCGCATCCAAGCCGGACCTGATCGTGCTGGACTTGATGCTGCCGCGCTATGGGGGCTTCGAGCTTCTGCACCGCCTTCAGCAGGACATGCCGCACGTGCCGATCGTGGTGGTGACGGGGCGCTACACCGACGCGGCCACGTCGGACTTGATCCGGCAAGAGCCCAACGTGATCGATCTCATCGAAAAGCCGCACATGGAGAAGCGCCTGCCTCCGGCCGTGGAGCGCGGGCTGGCGCTGGGACGCCACGACGGAGCCGACGCACCGGACGCCTAGGCCAAGGGAGACATGGACACCACCGATTCGGGCAAACCGAGCGAGAAGCTGATCCTGCTTGTCGACGACGACGAGAGCCTCCTCGACTTGATGGACCACGTGGTCAAAAAGGAAGGCTTTCGCACCGACCGCGCCGTCGACGGCCCCGAGGCCCTGCGCAAGGTCGACGCGCTCAAGCCCGACTTGGTCATCCTCGACATGATGCTGCCCGGCCTGGGCGGCTACGAGGTTCTGCGCCAGATGCAGGCCATCGGCTGCGGCGATATTCCGATCATCGTCGTCACCGGGCGGCAGATGGACAAGCAGGGCGTGGAACTCATCCGCCAGGAGACGAACGTCAAGGAGTTCATGGAGAAGCCGGTGCGCACCGCCGTGCTTTCCGCCTCTTTGCACCGCATTCTGGGCACGCAGCGTCCGTCGACGGGCGGCGCCGTCTGAGATGAGCGGGCGCCGCGCGCTGGCCGCGGCGGCGGCGTTGGCGGCCTTCGTGGTCGCGGCGACGGCGGTCGACGTGGCTTTGCGCGCGCGCGCGGCGTGCCTTCAGGGCGAGAGGTGGCTGGATTTCGCCGCGCACCCGGAGAAGCGGCGGGCGATATTAGACGCGCGGCTGAAGACGCGCTTGGATGAATTGGAGAGAGCGCGCGCGGACGGCCGTCTTGGCGCGGACGCATTCGCGCGCGAGTCCGGCCTGGCCCGCTTCGAGCGCGACCGCGACGCCGCCGCCGACGCGCCGGAGCGCGCCTATGTTTGGTTCGAGAGCGCGGCCGACCTGTTCTCGCCGCCGCAGACCCGCTGGAGCGTGCGCGGCCGTGCGGGCATGGCCCAGGCGCGCGAGTTGTGGCGGCGCCAGCGCCTGGCGCGCGGCCTTCCGGCCCAGGACTACAGGCTTCAATAATGATCCGCTCGCTGCTTGGCGTGGCGTTGTTTCCATTGTCGGCGGCGCTGGCCTGGGGCGCGGCCAAGGCGCTGGCCGGCGTGGCGCTGGGTGCCGCGGAAGCCGCGCCGTTCGTGGCCGGGGGCGGGTTGGTCGCGGCCGCGTGGCTGATCGGCCGCACCTTGTCCGGGGAGTCGGGCGCGGCGGGCTGGCCCTTGCGCGCGGCGCGCTGGCTGTACGTGTTGGGCCATGAGCTGACGCACGCGCTGGCGGCCTGGTCGCATGGCGGCAAGGTGTTCTCCATCAAGGTGGGCGAGAACGGCGGCCACGTGGACGTGTCGCACAGCGGCGCGTTCGTGGCCCTCGCGCCGTACTGCGTGCCGTTCCACGCGCTGGGGGTGGTCGTGGGCTACCGGCTCCTGCTCTGGTTTCGTCCTCAGGCGCGCGCGGAGACCTTGTTTTTGTTCTTGATCGGCGGCGCGCTGGCGTTCCACGCGCTGATGACCTGGGAGTCCTTGACCGACGTGCGCCAGCCGGACCTGGACGCGGCGGGAGGCCCTATTTTTTCGCTGGCCGTGATCGTCGCGGCCAACGGTCTGCTGGCGCTGGCCGCGCTGAAGGTCTTGTTTCCCGCGACGGTCGATTTCTCGGGTGCTGTGACGGCGGCGGCCGTGCAGGCGCGGGGCTTCTGGACCGGGGCGTGGGACCTATGCGTGCGCGCGGTGAGGGCCGCGCGGGGCGGGGGCGCGTGAGCGACCTGCGTCGGGAGTTCGGCCGCAAGGCGTTTCACATGCTGTCCTTGGTCTATTGGGCGGCGTTCGTGGTGGTGGGCTGGCCGCGCGCGGGTTGGATTTTGGCCGCGTGGCTGGTGGTGGTCCTGGCTGTGGAGACCGCGCGGCTGAAGATCCCGGTGGTCGAACGCTTTCTCATCGGTCTGTTCGACGGGATGATCCGCGAGACGGAGCGGGCGCACTACAGCGGCATCGTGCATACCACGGCCGGAAGCCTGGCGGCCATGCTGATCGCGCGCGGCG
>JABEUV010000110.1 GCA_013044195.1 Elusimicrobiota bacterium
GTCGAGGCCTCGGCGGGATTTTCCGGGCGCTTCCTGCGCGAGCTGACGTGCGACGCCGCGGCTTTCCGTATTCCGCCCAAGGAGATCGAGGAGATGCTGCCTCAGCAGGTCCTCGCCCTGCAAAGCGCTTCCGCCGCGATCGCGGACGCCAAGCTCTCCGAGGACGGCCGCGATCGGACCGGCGTCTTCCTGGGGCTTTCCTTCGACATGGGCGTCACGCATTATGATTTCCGCTGGACCTTGGCCGCGCGCGCCGAGGAGTGGGCGCGCGCGAAGGGCTGGACGCTGACGGAGACGGAGCGCGCGGCGTGGCTTTCAAGCCTGCGCGACGCCGCGGGTCCGGCGCTGAGCGCCAACCGCGTGATGGGGGGGCTGGCGTCGGTCGCGGCCAGCCGCATCGCGCGTGAGTTCCGCCTGGGCGGCCCCAGCTTCGCGCTATCGGCCGAGGAGAACTCGGGGCTGAAGGCGGTCGAGGCGGCGGTCCGCGCGCTCCAGCGCGGGGAGATCGACGCGGCCGTCGTGGGCGCGGTGGACGCGGCGGGCGACGTGCGGGCGCTGGCGGCGGCGCACGCGCAGCGGCCCTACTCAACTTCCATGAAACGCCCTCGGATGTTCGACGCGGGGGCCGACGGGACCGTGCCGGGCGAGGGTGCCGCCAGCGTGGTGCTCAAGCGCTTGGACGACGCGGTGCGCGACGGTGACCGCGTCTACGCGGTGATCGCGGGCCTGGGCTCGGCGTCGGGAGGCGGCTGCGACGCGGCGGCGCCGACGACGTCGGCCTGCGCCGAGGCCCTGCGCCGCGCCTACGAGGACGCGCGCGTGGACCCCAGCCGCGTGGGCCTCGTCGAGTGCCACGGCTCCGGCACACCCGCAGAGGATTTGTCGGAGTCCTCCGCGTTGATCGAAGTTTTCGGCCAGGCTGAGGCCGAACTGCCGCTGGCGCTGTCGTCGTCGAAATCCGTCATCGGCCATGCGGGCGCCGCCGCGGGCCTGGCGGGTCTGGTCAAGGCGGCGCTGTGCCTCTACCAGGAAGTTCTCCCGGTCGGTCCGGAGATCGACTCTCCGTTGGCGCCGCTGGCCAAGGCGCGCGAGCGCTTCCACAGCCCGCGCCGCGGGCAGTATTGGCTGCGCAACCGCGCGCAGGGACCGCGCCGCGCGGGCGTGACCTCGTTGGGCGCCGACGGCGGGGCGATGCACGCGGTCCTGGAACAGTGTGAGTGCGAAAGTGACGACGTCCGCCTGATCGAGGAGCGCCGCCAGCCATTAGGCGCTCGCGCCGAGGGCTTGTTCGCCGTCGAGGCCGACGCGGCGGCGGGTTTGCGCGCGGGCCTGGCGGAGCTTACGGCCTGGGCCGGCGGCCAGGACGCGGCGGACAATATCGAGGCGCTGGCGCGGCGCTGGTGGCTCAAGCGCGGGTCCTCGCCCGAGCGGCCGGTCGCGGTCGCGCTGGTCGCGCGCGGCGTGACGGAACTGCTGGCGCTCGCGCGTCAGGCCGAGGAGTCCCTGAACGAGAACCCGGAGCGGCCCTTACCTTCCGATCGGATCCATCTGACCACGCGCCCGCCGCTGGACGGCGACCTGACGTTCGTCTTTCCGGGGTCCGGCAACCAATATGCGGGCATGACGGCGGGCTTTGCCGCGCAGTGGCCGGAGATCCTGCGCCGTCAGGACGCGGAAAACGGCTTCCTGCGCGACCAATTGGTGCCCGGCCGGATCGTGCCGTGGCGGCTGAGCTGGCCGTCGCAATGGGAGGCCGAGGCGGAGAGCGCGCTGAACGCGGACTACCACGCGTTGATTTTCGGCTCGGTCGCGCACGGGACGGTGACCAGCGACCTTCTGCGGACGCTCGGCGTGGAACCGCGCTCGGTGGTGGGCTACAGCCTGGGCGAGACGGCGGGGCTGTTCGCCACGCGCGCGTGGACCGCGCGCGACGAGATGCTGCGGCGCATGAAATCGTCCAGCCTGTTTACCAGCGAGCTGGCCGGACCCTGCGACGCGGCGCGGCAGTTCTGGCGCCTGCCCGCCGATGAGAAGGTCGACTGGGTGCTGGGCGTCGTGGACCGCCCCGCAGACGCGGTGCGCCGGGGCCTCAAGGGCGCGGAACGCGCGGCGCTGCTCATCGTCAACGCGCCGGTGGAATGCGTGGTCGGCGGCTATCGTCAGGCCGTTGAGAAGCTGGTGGAGGGTCTGGGCTGCGTGTTCCTGCCCTTGCAGGGCGTGTCCACGGTGCACTTTCCCGCGGCGAAGCTGGTGGAAGGCAAATACCGCGAACTGCATCTTTTCCCCACGCGTCCGCCCAAAGGCCTGCGCTACTACTCCGGCGCGTTCGGCAAGGCCTACGAGCCCACGCGCGAGAGTGCCGCCGATTCCATCACCACGCAAGCGATCCGTTCCGTGGACTTCGCCGCGCTGGTCAAGAAGGCCTACGAGGACGGCGCGCGCGTGTTCGTGGAGCTGGGCCCGCAAGGCTCCTGCACGCGCATGATCGGAAAAATTCTAGGCCCCCTGCCGCACGCGGCGCGCGCCGTGGACGGCCGCGGCGGCGACGACGTCTCAAGCCTGCTCAAGCTGTTGGCCTTCCTGATTTCCGAGCGCGTTCCGGTGGACCTGAAGGCTCTCTACGGCGGCCGGACGTACTGCGTCGGCCACCGCGCCGCGCCGCCGCCGCCGTCACAGCCGGTGCGCGTCGCGCTGGGCGGTCGGCTGAGGAAGGTCTCGTGGTCCCCAGCGGCCGCGCCGGCGACGCCGGCGCCCTGCGCGACGGTTGCCGCGACGTTCTCGCGACCCACGGCGATGCCGTCCGTGCCGACCACTTACGTGCCGCCATCGTCTTCGCCAGCGCCGGTAGCCGCTCCCTCGCCCCGACCGTTTCCCGCCGCGCCGGCCGCTCCTGCGGCGCTTCCGGCGGGGGCGGCCGCGCTTGCCGCGCAGGCGCACGCGTCCTTCCTGCGGCTGGCGCAGAATTTCTCCGCGCTGCAATCGCGCAACCTGCAGAATCAGTTGAAGCTGGCTTCCGGCCAGGCTCTGGTCGCGGCTCCGGCTTCCGCTCCCGCCGCCGTGGCCCCCGTCGCGTCGTCGGCGCGGACCGTGTTCATGGACCGCGCCGCGTGCCTGGAGTTCGCCGTCGGCCGCATCGGCGCGGTGCTGGGCCCGGCGTTCTCCCACGTCGACGCCTATCCCACGCGCGTGCGCCTGCCCGACGAGCCGCTGATGCTGGTCGACCGCATCGTCAGCGTGACCGGCCAGCCCAACTCTATGAAGTCCGGCGCATGCGTGACCGAGCACGACGTCAAAAGCGGCGCGTGGTATTTGGACAACGAACGCATCCCCACCTGCGTGGCCGTCGAAGCCGGTCAAGCCGATCTCTTTCTTTCGGGCTATCTCGGCATCGACACCCAAACCCAAGGTCTTGCCGTCTATCGTCTTCTCGACGCGATCGTCACGTTCCAAGATCATCTGCCCAAACCGGGCGACGTGATCCGCTACGATATCGCCATCGACGGCTTCGGGCGTCACGACGACATCTGGCTGTTCTTCTTCCGCTTCGACGCGACGGTCAACGATCGCCCGCTGATGACGATGAGAAAGGGTTGCGCGGGCTTCTTCACTCAGGCGGAACTTGCGAAGGGCAAAGGCATCGTCTTGACAGACGCCGAAAAGGAGCCCGTTCCGGGAAAAAGACCGTCCGATTGGAAGCCGTTGGCGCCGTTCCAAGAAAAGGTTTCGTTGTCGGATGCCGAATTTTCTTCTCTCCGTTCCGGGAACCTGGCCGCGGCCTTCGGTGATTCCTTCAAAGCCGTCTCGTTCCAGGCGGAAACATTGCCTCCTGGAAAGATGAAGCTCGTCGACCGCATCCTGGAGCTCGACCCGAAGGGAGGACGCTATAAGCTGGGGCTGGCCGTGGGCGAAGCCGACATTCATCCCGACGACTGGCACCTGGTCTGCCACTTCAAAGACGACAACGTGATGCCGGGCACGCTCATGTATGAGTGCTGTCTGCACACGTTGCGCGTGTACTTGATGCGGATGGGCTGGGTGGGGCAAAAGGGCCGGGTCCATCACGAGCCCGTGCCCGGCACGGCCTCCCGGCTCAAGTGCCGCGGCCAAGTTCTGGCGTCCACTAAAAAGGCGCGCTATGAGCTTCACGTCAAGGAACTGGGCTACGCGTCCGACGGCACGCCGTTCTGCCTGGCCGACGCGTTCATGTATTCGGACGATAAGAACATCGTTCAGATCACAGACATGTCGGTCCGTTTGACGGGCTTGGCGCGCAAGGACGTGGAAGCTCTTTGGTCGGGCTCGCGTCCCGCGCTCTATGGCCCGGACAAGATTCTCGCGTACTCCAACGGCAAACCGTCCCAGGCCTTCGGCGACAAATATCTTCCGTTCGATCAGGACCGCATCATCGCCCGTCTCCCCGGACCGCCGTATCAGTTTCTCGACCGCATCGTGGAGACGAAGGGCGAGCCGTGGGTCCCGAAGGCGGGCGCGGCCGCGACGGCCGAATACGACGTGCCGCGCGACGCGTGGTATTTCGCCGAGAACGGCCAGCCGACCATGCCCTTCGCCGTTCTGCTGGAAGTGGCCCTTCAGCCCTGCGGCTGGCTGGCCGCCTACTGCGGGTCCGCGCTGACCAGTCCGATCGATTTGTCTTTCCGGAATCTGGGCGGCGACGCCGTACAGCATATCGAAGTGACGCCCGAGATCGGAACGCTGATCACGAAGGTGGTGATGACCAAGGTCTCTCAATCCGGCGGCATGATCATCCAGGGCTACCGTCTGGAGATGACCGACGGCGCCGGCCGGCTGGTTTATGAAGGCACGACCGAGTTCGGTTTTTTTACGAAGGCGTCCTTGGCCGATCAAGTGGGCCTGCGCGGCGCCAAGCCGTTCATTCCGTCGGCGGGTTCGGGTTCCCGCCGTTTGCCGTTGAGCGGTGGAGTTCCCGCGTTGCCGGGCCCGAAGCTACTCCTGCTCGACGCCGTCGACCAGTACGACGGCCAAGGCCCTCAGGGCTTGGGCGCGTTGATCGGTCGCCGTGCGGTCAATCCGAAGGAGTGGTTCTTCGCCGCGCACTTCTATCAAGACCCCGTCTGCCCCGGCTCCCTGGGCCTCGAATCCTTCATCGAACTGATGAAATGCCACGCCCGCGACCGCTGGCCGGACTTGGATGCGTCGGCGCGTTTCGAGAGCATGGTCCTGGGCCGCAAGCACAAGTGGCTTTACCGCGGCCAATACACTCCCGCCAATAAGAACGTCGAGATCCAGTGCTGGATCACGAGCGTCGATGAGTCGTCGATGACGATCACCGCCGACGGCCTGCTTTCGCGCGACGGGCTCTATGTCTATGAGATGCGCGATTTCACGCTGCGAGTCCGCCGTTAGAAGATCGTGAACGCGCGCGTCCGTCGTGCGTCCGCGCGGCTGGCCGTCCTGCTTACGGCCTGCGTCGCGGGCGTCGCTCTGGCCGAGGCGATTTTGGCGGCGCGCGGCGTAAAGCCCGGCTGGCGGGTCCAGAGCGCCGACAGTTGGGCGCAGGACGAATTTTACGCGCGCTACACGCTGAAGCCCGGCGTTTATCCGAACCTCTTCGGGTGTTCCGCGCGCATCGACAGCCTGGGAGCGCGGGGACCGGAGCCCCGGCGTCCGGAGGTGCTCAGCCTCGGAGATTCGTGCACGTTCGGCGTCGGCCTGCGCGAGCCGGAGAGCTACCCCGGCTGGCTGTCCGCCCACGGCGTCGAGACCGTCAACGCCGGCGTGCCGGGCTACAACACCGAAACGGCCTTGGAGCATCTGCGCCATTCGTCGCTCTTGGCGCTCCACCCTAAGCTGGTCACGATCTACTTCGGCTGGAA
>JABEUV010000111.1 GCA_013044195.1 Elusimicrobiota bacterium
GCCGCGCCGGCCGGCGCGGCCGACGCGGGCAGGAAGTTCATCGCGGGGGTACCGATGAACTGGGCGACGAAGCGCGTGCTTGGGTCATGATAGACGTCGAGCGGCGCGCCGATCTGTTCGACGCGGCCGCCGCGTAGGACCGCGATGCGGTCGGCCAAGGTCATGGCTTCCACTTGGTCATGGGTCACGTAGATCACCGTGGACTTCAGCGTTCGGTGCAGGCGGGCGATCTCGGCGCGCATCTGCACGCGCAGCTGCGCGTCCAGGTTGGAGAGAGGCTCGTCGAACAGGAACACCTGCGGGCGGCGCGTCATCGCGCGGCCCATGGCGACGCGCTGCTTCTGGCCGCCGGACAGCTGGCCGGGTTTCTTGTCCAGCTGGGTTTCCAGCGAGAGCACGCGCGCGGCCTCGTCCGTGCGGGCCGCGATTTCGGCGCGGGGCACTCCTGCCAGCTTGAGCGCGAAACCCATGTTCTCGCGCACGGTCATGTGCGGATACAGCGCGTAGTTCTGGAACACCATCGCCACGCCGCGGTCCTTCGGGTTCAGGCCGTCCACGCGGCGGCCGCCGATGGTCACCTGTCCCGCAGTCGGCGTCTCCAGGCCCGCGACCAAACGCAGGAGCGTGCTCTTGCCGCAGCCGGAAGGTCCGACGAGTACAAGAAATTCGCCGGAGCGGGCGGTCAGGGACAGTTCATGCAGGATCGTCACGGCGCCGAAGCTCTTGCGCACGCGCGTCAGTTCCACGTCGGCCATCGCGCCGGATTCTACCATGAAAGCGCGCGCCGCCCGCGACGAACGCATGACGGTGGGGCCTATTTTCTCCGGGTCTTTTTTTTACCGTAAATCGGCCGCGACGGCGTTGACTCCTATTCGGGCATCTGGTTAATTACGGCTGAGACGTCCCGGAGGCCTCCTCGATGAATAAAACCCTCTTCACCTTGATCCTGGCCGTAGCGCTCATGTCCGCCGCCGCGGCGCGCGCCCAGCAGGCGCCGACGCCGCAGTACAACGACGAGCAGACCTGGGCCATGGAGTTGTCCAAGGAGATCGCGCCCGGGGAATTGTCGGGTGCCGCGCTCAGCGCCGAATCCACCGGGACGCCGGACCCGCTGACCGCGTTGGCGCTCCAGCACAACATTGCCGAGCCGGACTGGCTGAAGGCGCGCATCGCCGCGCAGGGCGCGGGCACGGTGCTGGCGGCCATGGGAGACAGCATCACGGCGGCAATGGCCTCGTGCTCTTTTCCTTACTATTACTGCCCGGACAACAGCTGGTCGACCGGGTCCTTGCCCACGAGCGTGCGCACGGAGCTGGCGGCGCAATCCGGGCGGCCGGTCGGCTCGTTTTTGGTCGCCGTTCCGGGCGTGACGATGGCCTTCATCCCGTACGAGGCCTACGCGGTGTTCCTGGCGAGCTTCTTCGGCTTGAACGTCCAGCGCATGACCTTGTTCATCGGCCACAACGATCCCGGCGTGTGCGGTGCCGCGACCGCCACCCAGACCCAGGATTTCGGCGACAAATACGCCTCGTCCCTGCGCATTCTCGCTCACGTCGCGGCGAAGCGTTCCGCGCGCCTCTACGTCGCCAGCATCACCGAGGTGCCGGTGCTGGCCCGCTACGCCGATGTGATCCCGAACGGCGGTCAAAAAACGTGCCGGGTTCTCTGGAAGGAGAACAATCGCTGCGGGCCGGTGACCCAGCACGTGGACGACCCCGCCGCACTCGCCAAGATCAGCGCGCAAATCGCGGCCTACGACGGACTGCTCGCCGGTCTGGCGCAGGGCCAGAACTGGATCAGCTATCAGGACATCTTCAACGCGAACAGCCGCCGGGGCCTTTCCGATCCCGCGTCGGAGCTGTCCCGGTTCGACTGTTTCCATCCGAGCGTCGTCGGCCAAGGCATGTTGGGGCGGCTGGCGTGGCAAGGCTTCGGCGGCGCGCCCGGAATCGCGGATTTTTTCCGCTTTCCGTCTCCGGCGCTTTCGCCGAGCACGGCGGCGGAGCTTGACGGCTGGACCGCGGACGCCTCGCGGCCCTAAAGCGCGGCCAAGCGGGCGCTACAGGTCGAAGGCCAGGCCGATGTCGGCGTAGTGCTCTTTTTGCGCGTAGAACTGGCCGTAGGGCGAGTGGCCGGTGAAGTAGCCGAACTGAACGCGCATCGAGCGCGGCGACCCGGCGAAGCCGATCTTGAGGCCCGCGACCGTGTTCGAGTCCAGGTTCCATTGCACGTTCTCGCGCGACTGCAGGTCCTGGGCGACGAACAGTCGCATCGGCGAGCTCGAAGACCAGTGCAGGTCGTCGGAGGTCAGCTCGAAGCCGGACTGCAGGGCCCAGCGCTGGGGCGCGGGCACGGTATGGATGAGCCAACTGGGCCCGGCGTAGACGCGCAGGTAGCGCGATGCGTCGAGCGCGGCCAGGCCGCGCACGCCCTCGACGGAGTAGCGAAAGCCGGTGTTGCCGGTGTCGCGGATGTAGTCGTCTCCCAGGTGCGAGCTCTCGTGAAACAGTTCCGCCTTGAAGGACGCCGGTCCTTTGCGCACTTCTATGGGAAGGTTCGCGAAGAAATCGACGGCCTCAAATTTATTGATCCCGCCGCCTAATTGAAAACGAGAGTACGCCATGCCCTCGAAATCGAGCTGCCACAGCCAGTCGGAGAGAATTCCCGTGCGCCAGCGAATGATCCCCCACGCGTGGCCGAGAGCCACGTCGGCGTCGTTCCGCCCGTTCAGGCGGTAATAGGACGCGGACAGCTGGGTCTCGCGCGGGTCGGCGATCAGCGGCGTGAAGACCTGCGCGCCCTGCGGGAAGGTCTGCACCCACGCATCGGCCGCGGCGGGCGCGGCTAGGGCCGCAGCCAGAAGAACGGTGACAAGGCTACTTAGCCGCAAGCGCGGCCTCGACTTCGCGCTTGAGTTCGTCCATGTCCTTCTCTCCGAACCAGCGCTTGAGTATCGCGCCGTTGCGGCCGATCAGGTAGGCGGTGGGCAGTCCGGGCACGGTCCAGCCGGCCGGCTCGTCCTCGCCGCCGTTGAGGACGATCGGATAGGAGATCGGTTGTTTCTTGAGGAAGCGGCGCATCGCCGGCGCGCCGTCGGAGTCCATCGACACGCCCAGGACCTCGAAGCCGCGCGACGCCAGGTGGTCGCGCAGGGCGACCAGGTCGGGAAGTTCCGCGCGGCACGGCGGGCACCAGGTCGCCCAGAAGTCCACCAGCACGACCTTGCCCGCCAGCGAGGACAGCGCGAAAGGCTTTCCGTTTAGATCTTTTTCGATCAAGGCGGGGCCTTTGTAGTCCGGGTTGCCGACGGCGTGCGCGGATGCCGCCGCCACTTTCAAATCGTCTTCATGCGGCTGGGAGGCGACGACGTAAACGAGAACGGCGCCGAGTACGACGGCCAAAATAAACGCGGGTTTTTTCATAGTCGAGTGGTCCTGAGTTTATCATTTGCGCCTGGGGCGTGTAATCGCGGCTCCTCGGCTTGCACCTATGAGTGTTATGATGAGACCCATGATGACGGCCGCGTTGTTCGTGCTGTTGTGCGCCGCGACCGGGCCCGCGCGCGCCGCGGACGCCGGGACGCAGGGAGGCGATGTGAGCGACTACAAGAAGCCGTCCAAGGACGAATTGCGCAAGCGGCTGACTGCGGAGCAGTTCGCCGTGGTCTGCAATGCCGACACCGAGCCCGCCTTTCAGAATAAATTCTGGAACAACCACGCCCCCGGCATCTACGTGGACGTGGCCAGCGGCGAACCTCTGTTCTCTTCCTTGGACAAGTTCGACTCGGGAACCGGCTGGCCCAGCTTCACCAAGCCCATCGACGCCGCCAACCTGGTGGAAAAATCCGACCGCCAGTACGGCATGGAGCGCGTCGAGGTGCGCTCCAAACACGGCGACTCTCACCTGGGCCATGTCTTCGACGACGGCCCCGCGCCCACGCACAAGCGTTTCTGCATCAACTCCGCCTCCTTGCGCTTCGTGCCGCTTGCCGACCTGGAAAAGGAAGGCTACGGCCGCTACTTGGCCGCGTTCGCCGCGGCCGGCCTTGTCCCGCAAACGACCGCGCATAAAAAGGAAGTCGTGGATCTTGCCGGCGGCTGTTTCTGGGGCATGCAGGAAATCCTGCGCAAGATTCCCGGTGTGCTGCACACCGAAGTCGGCTACGAGGGCGGAAAGGTCGCTCATGCCACCTACGAAAACCACGAGGGCCACGCCGAGACCGTGCGCGTTGTCTTCGACCCGGACAAAATCTCCTTTCAGACGCTCCTGCGCTGGTATTTCCGCATGCACGATCCCACGCACCTCAACCGCCAGGGCAACGACACGGGCACGTCCTACCGTTCGGAGATCTTCTACCACACCGAGGCGCAGAAGAAGACCGCGGAGGCCTTCATCGCGCACCTGAACGCGCACGGCAAGTGGGGTGCCCCCATCGTCACCCAGGTCGCGAAGGCCGGAGACTTCTGGCGCGCCGAGGAAAATCACCAGGACTACCTGGAGAAGCACCCGGCCGGCTATACCTGTCACTTCATGCGGCCGGAGTCGATCCTGGGCGACTAGCGGGGCTAGTGCGCTCGAAAGAAATCGTCGGGAGAATATGATGACCAGCGAAGAAAAACCGCATTCCGTTCTTGTCGTCGACGTGGGCGGCACGCACGTCAAGATTCTGGCGACGGGTCAGACCGCGGAGCGCAAGCTGCCCTCCGGAAAATCGCTGACCGCGGCGCGCATGGTGAGCATGGTCAAGCGCGCGGCGCGCGACTGGAGCTACGACCGCGTGTCGGTGGGCTATCCCGGTCCCGTGATCGGCGGACGCCCCATCCATGAGCCCTGCAATTTGGGCTCCGGCTGGGTCGGCTTTAATTTCCGCAAGGCCTTCGGCCATCCCGTCAAAGTGGTCAACGACGCCGCGATGCAGGCCCTCGGCGGCTACCGCCGCGGGCGCATGCTCTTCCTCGGCCTGGGCACGGGCCTGGGCTCCGCGCTGATCGTGGATGGGGTCATTGAGCCGATGGAGCTGGCGCACCTTCCCTACAAGCACGGCAAGACCTACGAGGATTTTCTCGGCCTGCATGGACTGAAAAAGAGCGGCAAAAAGAAATGGCGCCGCCACGTGCTGGCCGTCGCGCAGAAATTCAAGGACGCGCTGGAAGCGGATTACGTGGTCCTGGGCGGCGGCAACGCCAAGAAGCTCAAAAAAATCCCCCAGGGCATGCACCTGGGAAACAACGCGAACGCATTCCCGGGCGGCTTCCGGCTTTGGGCCGCGCACGCCGAGCGACGGGTTTAGGCGCCGGAAAGGTCGATGAGAAGGGCGAAGGCCCGCTCGACCTCGGCAAGTCGTCGCGGGGGCGCGGCGCCCAGCGCGCGGCGCAAGCGGCGGTTGTCGATCGAGCGCACCTGATCGATGAGGACATCGGAATCGGCGGACAGGCCCGCCTCGCCGGTCTTGAAGTGAACGCGCAGGCGGACCAGCTCGGGACGGACGTTGGTGGTCAAAGGCAGAACGACCGTCGATGGGTGCGAGGCGTTGAGCAGGTCCGTCTGCAGGACGAGCACCGGGCGCACCTTGCCGGGTTCGGTTCCGTGGCCGGAGCCCAGGTCGGCGGTGTAGATCCAGCCTCGGCGGGGAGCCGGGCGTTTACTCGCGGAGCTCATCCGGTAGCGCCTCGAATTCGGCGAGCACGCGCAGGGACTCGTCGCGCGCGAGGGCGGATTCGCGCGCAAACTCCGCGGCCAGGCCGCGACGGCGGTGCAGAAGATTGTAGTGCGCGACCGCTTCGTTGATGTAGGCGTTGCGCGGCTTCTTGAGACGGCGCACCGTCCGTTCCATCTGCTCGAAAACATCCCCGCGGAGCTTCAGCGATAGATTCTTAGACATGGTATCACTGAGAGTATATACCGAGCGATCGGCGGGCGCAAGGGCGGATGCCATGGAATACATACGCGCCCGGGGGGTAAAAAGTTCCGTTGCGCAAGCCCGTTTTGTATGATCGGCCCATGCCTGTCCAGGAGAGGCCCATGAGCATGAAAACCGCCGCCGCGCCGTCGAAGACCCGCGTGGAAAAGGACACGATGGGGGAAATTCAGGTCGCCGTCGACCGCTACTGGGGCGCGCAGACCCAGCGCTCCCTGCACCACTTTCAGGCCGGCGCCGGCCGCGACACGCTGACGCGCGAGATGATCCGCGCGCTGGGCCTGCTCAAGAAGGCCGCGGCCCAGGCCAACGCGGAGCTGGGTCTTCTGCCCAAGGACAAGGAGAAGCTGATCGCCGCCGCCGCGGAGGAAGTGATCTCGGGCGCGCTCGACGCGCATTTCCCGCTGGTGGTCTGGCAGACCGGCTCCGGGACGCAGTCGAACATGAACGCCAACGAGGTCATTTCCAACCGCGCCATCGAAGCGTCCGGCGGCGCCATGGGCTCCAAGAAGCCCATCCATCCCAACGACGACGTCAACAAATCCCAGTCCTCCAATGACACGTTTCCCACGGCCATGCACATCGCGGCCGCGGAGACCATCACCGGCGAACTGATCCCGGCGGTGAAGGGCCTGCGCGACGTCCTCAAAAAGAAGGCGAAGGAGTTCGACAAGATCGTCAAGATCGGCCGCACGCATCTGATGGACGCGGTGCCGCTGACCTTGGGCCAGGAGATCGGCGGCTGGGCGGCCATGCTCGACGCGGACCTGCAGCGCTTGGACGCGGTACTGCCCGGGCTCTACGAGCTGGCCATCGGCGGCACGGCCGTGGGCACCGGCCTCAACACGCATCCGGATTTCGACCGCAAGGCCTGCGCGCGCATCGCCAAGCTGACCGGACTGCCTTTCAAGCCCGCGCCCAACAAGTTCGAGGCGCTGGCCGGCCACGACGCGCTGGTGTTCGCGCACGGAGCGCTCAAGACCTTGGCCTGCTCCATGAACAAGATCGCCAACGACGTGCGCTGGCTGGCGTCCGGCCCGCGCGCGGGCC
>JABEUV010000112.1 GCA_013044195.1 Elusimicrobiota bacterium
CTAAATTAGAAAAGGACGGCGCGCCGCCTCCGTTTGCGGCGAAGCTGATCACGTGGAAGAACCATCCGCTGGGCCAGCGCCTGCGCGACCCCGCGCTGGCGGAGAAGACCGTCGCTTGGGCGAAGACGGTGCCGTGGCAAGTCCTTTCCTGCGATCGGCGCGACTCCGCGCGAAATGCGCCGCCGCCGTTTACCACCGCGACGGTCCAGCAGGCGGCGTCCGTGAAGTTGGGCCTGAACCCCGACGCGACGATGAAGCTCCTGCAAAGCCTCTTTGAAGACGGACGGATCACCTATCACCGCACGGACTCCGTGGCGCTCTCGCCCGAGGCGCTGGCCGACGCGCGCAAGGTCATTCAAAAAGACTTCCCGCCGGAATACCTGCCCGCGGCCCCCATCGTTCACGCCACCAAGTCCGCCAATGCTCAGGAAGCGCACGAGGCCATCCGCCCCACCCACCCGGAATCCGGACCCGACGCGCTGAGCGGCGACGGCGGCAAGCTCTATCGCCTCATCTGGCAGCGCTTCATCGCCTGCCAGATGGCGGCGGGCCGCGACCAGATCACCACCATCGACGTGGCCTGCGCGCCGGGCGCGTGGCAGGACGAAAAAGCCGGATCGGTGCCGATGGGAATATTCCAGGCCAAAGGCAAGGTCGTGCTGTTCGACGGCTGGCGCCGGCTGGCCGGCGACGACGCCACCGAGGAAGCCAAGAAAAAGAGCGACAAGGACGCCGAGTCCGACGACGAGGGCGACGCCGAATTGCCCATGCTGGAGCCCGGCGACGCGCTGACGCTGCTGGACATCGCCGCGCTCAAGCGCGCCACCAAGCCGCCGCCGCGCTACACCCAGGCGTCCTTGATCAAGAAGCTGGAGGCCGAGGGCATCGGCCGGCCGTCCACGTATGCCGCGATCATGCGCGTGATTCTGGAGCGCGGCTACGTGAAGGAAGACAAGCGCAAGCTCAGCGCCACCGAACTGGGCTTGTCCGCCGTCGACTTCCTGATCCGCCACTACTCCGGCAACTTCATCGATCTGGACTACACCGCGCGCCTGGAAGACGACCTGGACAAGATCGCCCGCGGCGAGGCGTCGTGGGAAAAGGTGGTCACGGACGCCAGCTTCGCCGTCATCAAGCTGGCCCGCGGCGCGGGGCTGTGGTACGACCCTCTGGTTGCGCGCCCGCCGCGGCCGGCGAAGCCGGGCTAGAAGGAATAATTCAGCGACAGGTAGTTCGACATGCCCAGAACGCCCAGCGGGGCGAAGGCGTAGTCGAAGCCGATAGTGCCGAACTTGGCGCCCAGGCCCAGGCTGAGGCCGTCGAAGGAGCCGGCCTGGCCGATGGAGCGCGAGTTCAAGCCCATGCGCATGGCGAAGGTGCCGCCGTCGAAATCCATCCGGTATTCGGTGCCCAGCGCGGCGTAGGGCTGATTGCCGACCGGCTCGTCGACGTCGCAGGCCAGCAGCCAGGAGTCGGTCAGATCGATGGCCGTGCCGAGGCGCAGGTTCTGCGGCAGAGGGTCGGAGGCGGCCTGGAACTTGAGCTGGCCGCCCAGGTTCTGCGCGGAATAGGCCAGGCGCACGTCGCGGTCGAAGACCTGGAACGGCGCGCTGACGAAGCCCACGTCGATGGCGAACGTGTCGGCGGTTTTCGTGATGGTGGACTGGACGTATTTGACGTTGGCGCCGAAGCTGGCGCCGTCGAAGACGCCCAGGTTCTCGTTGTGCACCATGTAGCCGTAGCCGAAGGTGGCCGCCAGGTCGTTGGGGTGGAAGGTGCTGCCGGTGGAGGCGCCGGTGGCGTCGGTCTGGTCGATGCCGGGCTGGGTCAGATACTGGATGGCGCCGCCCACGCCGCCCCACTTGCCGATGGACTGGCCGTAGCCCAGGTACTCGTAGTTGATGCCGGCGGGCAAGGTTTCGGCCATGAAGGAGGCGGAGTGGCCGTGGATGCGCGCCAAGCCCGCGGGGTTCCAGTAGATCGAGTCGGCGTCGTCGGCGACCGCGCCGTAGGCGCCGCCCATGCCCTCGGCGCGCGCGCCCGCGCCCAGTTCCAAAAATTGCGCGCCCGTGGTGCCGACGTCCAGCGTCTCGAAGCCCGCGCGCGCGGGGGCCGCCGCCAGCAGCACGGCGGCCGCGGCGGCCGTCAGGGCTTTCGCGCGCCTCATCGGTTCACCGCTCGACGGCCACGCGCATGATTTTCTTGACGCCGGCGCCCTGGATCACGGCCAGGTAGACGCCGCTGGCCACGTAGCTGCCGGCGGCGTTGCGGCCGTCCCAGCCCGCGTTGCCGGAGCCGTCGGCGGCGATGTCGGCGATTTTTTCGCCGATGTAGGTGAAGATTCGTACGCGCGTGCCCGGCGGCAGGTTGCGGAAGGTCATGAGCTGGCCCGGGTTGACGATGGGGCGCAGAGGATTGGGTCCCACGGTGATGCCGGAGATGCCCGCCGGGGGAGCCGCGCCGAAGACCTGATAGTAGCCCAAAGTCTGGGCGACGACGACCAAGGTGTTGTTGGGTCCGCGCGAGGACGCCAGCGGAGTCCAGCCGTGCGTGGGGTCGTCGTAGTCGATCGTCAAAGAGGCGGGATCGACGCTGCCGATCAGCGAGGGCAGATAGGACGCCGACACGGTCAGCGACGCGGTCGGGTAGACGACCGCGCCGTTGGTATCGACGGCGGTGATCTTGAACAGGATCGGCTGGCCGCCGCTGCCCTGAATGGACACAGCGTCGGCGGGCATGCCGGGCGGAGGGGTGATCTGCGTTTCGATGGCCGAGGAGACGAGTATGTTCACGCTCGACGAAAACGTGCCCGACGCGAATGTCACGCCGATCACGGACGAGGGCAGGACGAAGGTCAGCGCGCCCTGGCCGCCGGCGGGGACGGTGACGATGCTGGTGGCAAACGACGTCGAGGGCACGACGCCGTAGAGCGTGCTGTCGAAGTCGGAGCGAATGCCGACCGCGTTCTGGGCCTGCACCGTGAAGTACAAGGTCGCCCCGCCGGACAGATTCGTCAGCACGGCGTTCGTCGTCTGCGTGGACACGGTGATCGTGGAGGTCAGATGCGTCCACCACTCCACGTTATAGGTCGTGCCCGGAGGATTGCCGTGCGCGCCCCAGGACAGGATCGCCGACGCGGTGGCCGAGGACACGTTCAGCAAGGTCAGCGCCGTGGTGGGTGCCGCCAAGGTGTTCACGGTGAACGGCGCGGAGTTCGTGGAACTGGCCAGGCCGAAGGATTGGACGTAGTCGGTGTAGGTGGTGTTCGGCGTCAGGCCGGTCTGCGCGACGCCCAGCTGGTTGGGACCCAATATGGTGGACGCGGCCACGCCGGAGTCCTCGAAGAGCTGATAGTTGATCGCGCCGGTGCTGGCCGTCCAGGACCAGGCGATCGAGGAGATGCCCAGCGCGTAGCTGCCGGAGCTGATCACGGCCTGGTTGTTGATCGGAGGCAGGGACGTCGACACCGTGATGTCGAAGCCCGATCCGAGGCCGCTGACGTTGACGGCTTGAACGAGAAAATTGACGGTTTGTCCGCCGGGAAGATTGTCGATCGTCGCGGTGACCGAGCCGACGGAGACCGAGGCGGTGGAGAACACGATGGGCGTGCTGCCCGCGACGTACCATTCGATGTTGTAGTACGTGGGCAGCGGATTGCCGCTGTCGTTCCAGCTCAAGGTCTCCGACGTGCCGTTGAGCGAAATCAAAGCCGTCCCGTTGGGCTGGGCGGCCTGGGTGTAGACGCTCGACGTGGAGGAATCGTGGACAAACCCGGCGCTGCTGGCCTCGACCATGAACGAGGCGAGCGTATTCGTCGAGTAGCCGACGATGGTTTCGGAGTACGCGGTCTGCGCGGTGGTGGTGGAGGCCAACGGAAAGTCCGTGCTGGAGACGACCTGGTAGACCGTCATCGTGTCTCCGGCCCAAGTCACGGTGACCGAGGAGACGCCGACCGGGAATGCGTAGATATTCGTCGCGGCGGTTTGGGCGCGCGCGGGTGCGACGGAGAGCACGGCCAAGGCCGCGGAGACGGCCGCCGTCCAAACCCGTCCCCGCCGGGAACGCGGCGGATTGACCGCCGCTTGGCCTCGCTCCGCGGCTGACGGCGGAATAACGGACTTTGCGCCGTCGTCGCTCGACATCCCGTC
>JABEUV010000113.1 GCA_013044195.1 Elusimicrobiota bacterium
ATGAACCCGGAATCACGTATCCCGGGACGCGGCTACGCATGCGCTACGAGGCTACGAATGTTGCATCAATTTCGGCCACGGGTCAGGAGTCCTGAATTTTACGGCGCGTTTTAAGATCAGCTTCTCCCATTTCGATCGCGATTGGTCCGCCTCCGAAAAGAACGTCACCGCAAGACCGTGCTCGGCCAGTCCGCACGCAAGACCAAGAGCGAACACACCGGAGCGGCGCAGCCGGCACGATCGCGGCAGTCCATCATCCCAATGCTTCAGAACGTAACGCTCGGCTGAAAGGGGCGACAATCGCCGGAACCAATGGACTTCCGCGCCCGCGGACGGTTCTTCGAATATGGGGCAGATTTCAATCTGGTTCAGGAACCTCCTCTCTCCGGACTGCTGTTTCAAAAAAATCGCCCGCGCTTTTTCTTCCGCTTTCTTCGTTGAAATCGCGCGTAGGAGAACGATCGATTCTTCATACCGAGTCTGCCCCGGCCGATTTTCGCCATGCCCCGCCGACCGATAGCCCGCGCCCGGGCGCAAACGTATAATACACAGGATGATCTGCCAGAACTGCGGGCGGCGCGAGGCGACGGTGCTGGCGCAGACGGTGGTGCACAATCAGGTCAAGAAGGCGGCGCTGTGCGCGGAGTGCGCGGCGCAGTTGGCGCCCGCCCATCCCTTCGACGCGCTGGCCGCAGCACTTGAGGAACTGGTCGGGCGGCCGCGCGTGCATCCGGGGCGGTGCCCGGAGTGCCGGACCTCGTTTACGGAATTCCGCACCACGGAGCGCTTCGGCTGTCCGCGCTGCTACGAGCACTTCCTGCCGCAGATTAAGGACCTGCTTCCGCGCGTGCACGCGGGCGCCTACCAACATCGCGGCAAGACGCCGGGGCGGCGCTGATGCAGCTGCAAACCATGCTGCGCTTCCGCGCCGGCTGGGCCGAGGCCGAGGGGCCGGAGCACGCCGTGGTGCTGTCCACGCGCGTGCGGCTGGCGCGCAACCTGCGCTCGCCTTTTCCGTCGCACCTGACCGCCGCGGGGCTTAAGCGCGTGCTGGACGCGGCGTTCAACGCCGCCAAGTCCGCGGGGCTTAAGGACGCCGCCTATTTCAAGCTGTCCGACCTGGACCACGTGGACCGGTCCTTCCTGGTGGAGCGCCACCTGGCCAGCCCGGCGCTGGCCCAGCGCCCCGCCGCGCGCGGCCTGGTGGTGGGCGAGCGCGAGTCCTTGGTGATCATGGTCAACGAGGAAGACCACCTGCGCCTGGCGTCCCTTCTGCCCGGCCTCCGCCTGCGCGAGGCGCACGCCGCCGTGGACCGCCTGGACGACGGCCTGTCCGCCGCACTGGACTTCGCCTTCCGCGACGACCTGGGCTACCTGACCGCCTGCCCCACCAACCTGGGCACCGGGATGCGCGCTTCCTGCCTGGTGCATCTGCCCGCGCTGGCCTTGACCGGCGCCATCGGCCGGCTCATTGAAAGCCTGACGCGCGCCGGGCTGATCGCGCGCGGCCTCTACGGCGAGGGCACGCGCGTGATCGGGGATTTTTTCCAGCTTTCCAACGCCACCGGCTTCGGCCGCACCGAGGGCGAGATTTTAGCCGCGCTGGATAAATCCGTGGGCGCCGTGGTGGCGCGCGAAAAAGAAGCGCGCGCGGCGCTGTCCGCGGGAGCGGCGAAGACGCGGCTGGAAGACGAGATCCACCGCGCGCTGGGCTTGCTGGGTGCGGCGCGTCTGATGCCGTTTGAAGAAGGCCAACAGCATCTCTCGCGCCTGCGCCTGGGCTTGGCGCTGGGCTGGAAACTGCCGGCGGACCTGGCGCTGGTCAATGAACTCACGCTGTCCACCCAGCCCGCGCACCTGGACCTGCTGGCGCAAAAGGAACTCTCGGCCCAGGACCGCGACGCCCTGCGCGCCGCCCTCATCCGCCGCCGCCTCAAGGCCGCCTGAGCGGTGCTGCGTCAGCGCTCGGGCGTGAAGTTCAGGGTCTGCATGTCGGGCAAGACCTTGCCCGACGCTTCCAGCATCAGGTCGCGGGCGTATTGCTGCCGCGCCTCGTCGATGCTGAGGCGGCTTTGGGCCGCATCCACGGCCAGGTTCAGGCGCAGGATGTTGAGCTCCTCGCGGTCCGAGCGCGCCGTCAGCTCCCGAAGGGTCGGGTCGTAGGTCACGCGCCCGTCGATGGCCGCCGCCGCCGCGGCCTGGAACGGCGTCAGCGACAGGCGGACCGTCTGCGCGACGACCCCCAGGTCCGCGTCCGTGGCCTGGTCCAACTTCGGCCGCACGTCGCGGGCCACCGTGAGCCGCCACGGCGCGTTGCCGCGCCAGACCAGGCGGTCGCGGCGGACTTCATCCGGGGGACCGTAGCGCTCCATCAAACGGTGCGCGGCCAACCCCGCGGTCTCAGACCACTGGCTGACCACGTTCTCGGCGAAAGCCGTCCGGTCGGCGGGGGTTGAGGTCACGCCCTTATCGGAGTCCAGCGAGGCCACGCAACCCGAGAGCGCGGCGCAGGCCGCGAAGGCGGCCGAAAGTCCAACGGTGCGGGAGATGTTCATAAATCCTCCTCCCTTCCTACCCTCTCAGTATACCCCCGTTCCGGCCGCGGCGCCATGGATATCCTTTCGCGGTTTGTTCACAATTTAGTGCTTGAAACGTCGCCTCCAAGCCGTTAAACTGGACGCAACCAGATGCTGAGCGTCCTCGCCCTGACGAGTTTTTTGGCCGCCGCTCAGCCCGGGCTGGCCCGCGTCCCGCCGCCCGCGCGCTTGAGCGAATTGGGACTGCCCGCGGAATTGACGGAAAACCGACTGCAGGCCCTCCTGCAAACCTTCGTGGACACCGGCTACGGCGTGCGCTTCCGCCGCCTGGGCGACGAGAGCGACTTCGACCATGGTCACGTCCTCCTCGACGCGCGCACCGGCGCGCCGCTGGCCATTCTCTATCACACCCAGGAACTGGCCGGCGCGATCCCGGGCGGAGAGGCCCTGCTGGATCCGAACGGCCGCAATTGGATTCAGTGGCTGGACGGCCGCGTGGAGAACGCGCGCCGCTACGAGCGCGAAAGCTACCCGCGCTCGGGCGACTGGGATTGGTTTGTCGCGCGCGAACTGCCGAAACTGCGCGCGCGCGGCACGATCACCGACCGTATGCTGGACCCGGGGCGTCTGGGCGCGGCGGAGGAGCGCAGCGTGCAGTGGACGTTCACGCGCCGGTCCTGCGCGGGAGCGGACACGGGCGCCGCGCCGCGCACGCTGCGCGTGGTCCTGCCCGACCGCACGCCGGTGTGCCTGGCCCTCAGCGTCCAGTAGGCGCGTCGTCCGCCCCCCCAAAAATCGGCCCCCGGCGCTTGATCCAGATCAACGCCGGTACCACGGACCGGTGCTAGAATGGGGCCATGGCTACCTGCAAACATGAGAAGCTGAAAGCTTGGGTCGACGAGATCGCCCAGGTCTGCACGCCGGACGCCGTGGTCTGGGTGGACGGTTCCGAGGAAGAGAAGAAGCGGCTGGAGCGGCGCGGCGTGGCGCGCGGCCAGCTGATCCCCCTGGACTCCGAGAAGTTTCCGGGTTCCTTCTATAGCCGCTCGAACTCCAACGACGTGGCGCGCACCGAGCACCTGACCTACATCTGCACCGATAAGAAGGAAGATGTGGGCCCCACCAACAACTGGATGGCGCCCGCAGAGGCCTACGCCAAGGCCCGCGAGGTGCTCAAGGGCTCCATGAAGGGGCACACGCTCTACGTGGTGCCCTTCTCCATGGGCCCGGTGGGCTCCCCGTTCTCCAAGATCGGCGTGGAACTGACCGACTCGATCTACGTGGTGCTCAACATGCGCATCATGACGCGCATCGGCCAGACCGTCTTGGACCAGCTGGGCACGGACGGCGAGTTCGTCAAGTGTCTGCACTCCAAGGCCGACTTGGACGTTAATAAGCGCATGATCCTCCACTTCCCGCAGGACAACACCATCTGGTCGGTGGGCTCCGCCTACGGAGGCAACGCGTTGCTGGGCAAGAAGTGCCTGGCCCTGCGCATCGCCTCCTACCAGGCGCGCCAGGAAGGGTGGCTGGCCGAGCACATGCTCATTTTGGGCGTGGAGCATCCCGACGGTAAAATCGAATACGTCACCGCCGCCTTCCCCTCCGCCTGCGGCAAGACCAACCTGGCCATGCTGATCCCGCCGGAGGGCCTGAAGGCCAAGGGCTACAAGATCTGGACCCTGGGCGACGACATCGCCTGGCTGCGCGTGGGCCCCGACGGCCGCCTGTGGGCCTGCAATCCCGAGGCCGGCTTCTTCGGCGTGGCCCCGGGCACCAACTCCAAGTCCAACCCCAACGCGATCAAGACGATGCAGAAGAACACCATCTTCACCAACGTCCTGCTGGGTGACGACCTGAGCGTGTGGTGGGAAGACGGCGAAGGCACCCCGCCCGCGTCCGGCACCAACTGGGAAGGCAAGCCCTGGAAGCCGGACTTCAAGGACAAGGACGGCAAGCCCCTGCTGGGCGCGCATCCGAACAGCCGCTTCACCTCCCCCGCGGGCCAGTGCCCGTCCATCGCCAAGAACTGGGAAGACCCCAAGGGCGTGCCCATCTCCGCGATCATCTTCGGAGGCCGGCGCGAGCGCCTGGCCCCCTTGGTGTTCGAGTCGTTGGATTGGGCGCACGGCGTCTACGTGGGCGCCACCGTGGCCTCGGAGCGCACCGCCGCCGCCAACGGCACCGTCGGCGAGGTGCGCCGCGACCCCATGGCGATGATTCCCTTCTGCGGCTACAACATGGGCGACTACTTCGGCCATTGGCTGGAGATGGGCGCGAAGATTCCCAAGCCGCCGAAGATCTTCCACGTCAATTGGTTTCGCAAGGACGCGAAGGGCAAGTTCCTGTGGCCCGGCTACGGCGAGAACCTGCGCGTGCTGGAGTGGATCCTCAGCCGCACCAACGGCGCGGGCAAGGCCCAGAAGACGCCGATCGGCTACGTGCCCGCCAAGGACGCCCTGGACCTGACCGGCCTGAACCTGCCGGCCGGGGCGCTGGACGAACTGCTGGCGGTCAAGCCCGAGGAATGGACGGCCGAGCTCGACGGCGTGAAGTCCTTCTTCGACAAGTTCGGCGCGCGCCTGCCCAAGGAACTGAGCAAACAGCTCGACGCCCTGCGCGAGCGGCTGAAGACCAAGGTCGCGGCCTAACAAAGCGCCGCGCGGGCCCGTCAACGGGGTCCGCGCGGCGCGCGTCGGTCGAGGTCCAGGACCCCGAAAACCCGCTGTACCCGCCGACGATGCATGATCCGACGGCGTACCCTGGCGCGGATTCCATCACTCTTGCTATCCTTGCGCCGTGAGCGAAAAGACCTGCCCCGCCTGCCGCCGTGAAAATGCCGACGATGCCGCCTACTGCGACCAGTGCGGCCAGCATCTCTCGCCGCCGGCCGTTTCCGCGGCGGCCGGAGCCGAGGACGAGGCGCCGTCGCCGGACGCTTGTCCCGCCTGCGGCGGCCGGGTCCAGGATCGCGGCGACGACGGCGGCGTCTGCCTGTCCTGCGGCCTGGAGTTGGTCGCGACGCCGGACGAAGAAGAAGACGGAGCGGAGAATCCCGTCGTTCGCGCGCTGAGCGCGGCGATCATCGCCAAGCTCCGCGCCGGACTCCCCATGGAGCAGGCGGTCGCGGACGCCTGCCGCCGCGTCCTGCGCGACGACGGGCCCGCGCCGTCCTCGGCCGCCGAGCCGCGCCCGGCTCATGCCGCGCCGGGCCATGCCTGCCCCGTCTGCGGCGCGGCCGCGGACGCCGGCCAGGCGCGCTGCGGCGAATGCGCCGTGTGGTTTTCCGCGCGTCACGCGCCCGGCCCCTGCCCGCGCTGCGGCCAAACCGCCGACGGCGACCGCTGCGACTGCGGGGCCTTGCTGACCGTGACCGCGGTCGCGGCCGCGCTTGAGCCCTCCGTGCGCTTCCTGTGCGCGGCCTGCAAACAGCCCTACGTGACCCGGCCCGGGAAGTGTCCCGACTGCGGCAGCGAGCGCTTCCTCGACGCCGGCCGGCTGCGCGCCAGCCGGTAGCGCGCCTTGGCTGAATCCCGCTTGGCCGCATTGTTGCCTAAGTAATTACGTGTTCGGCAAAATGGTTGCAAAGAACGGCCCCGTCTACGCCACCATCGTCGGCTCCGTCGTCATCGCGGGAGCGCTCGGCTGGCTGACGGCGCACGAACAATCCCGCCAACTCCTGAACGCGGAGCGGGCGCGGCTTCAAGACACCGCCAATTCCGAGACGCACGGCCTCGCCGTGAAGCTCCGCGACAACCTCAACACCTTGGAATTCCTTTCCCAAGATGAATCTTTTCTTCGCGACTGCCGACGCGCCGCAGCGGGAAACGTCGGCGCAAAAAAGCGCGCGTCCCGCTCTCTCGAAGCGCTCCGTCGTCACGCAGGGCTGTCTTTCGTGGAGATTCTGGACGGTTCAAGACGGGCGGTTTTGTCCGCGCCGCGCGGGGCCGCCGCCCTCTCAACCGGCATCGCCGCCTCGACGGCGCCGACCGTCTCCGGCTTCTCCCGCGACCCGTCGGGGCGCCAGATTCTGAATTTTGAAGCCCTACTGCCGTCTCTCGGAAAAGGAGCGCGCCTGGTCGCACGCTCGTCCATCGACCGTCTGGCGGCCGACGAATTCACCGCCGGCGCGCACGCCGTCGGCGTGGAGGACATGCTGCTTCGTCGCGAAGGAGACGACATCGTCTTCTGGAGCGATTTTCCCCATGCGCCGGCGCACC